>JBGPEF010000066.1:0-14944 GCA_041482675.1 Tepidisphaeraceae bacterium
GTCAAGACCGCCTGCGCAACTTCTCGATCATCGCGCACGTCGATCACGGCAAGTCCACCCTGGCCGATCGGTTCCTGGAGCTGACGCACACCATCGAGGCGCGACTGATGACAAGCCAGGTCCTCGACTCCATGGACCTCGAGCGCGAGCGCGGCATCACCATCAAGGCCCACGCCGTCCGCATGATGTACACCGCACACGACGGTGAACTCTACCAGCTCAACCTCATCGACACTCCCGGCCACGTCGATTTCTCCTACGACGTCTCCCGCGCGCTGGCCTCCTGCGAAGGCGCTCTCCTGGGGGTAGACGCCTCGCAAGGCGTCGAAGCTCAGACCCTGGCCAACTCCTATCTCGCCATCAACCACGGCCTGGAAATCATCCCCGTCATCAACAAAATCGACCTCCCCAGCGCCAACCCCGTCGCCGTCGCCGAGGAAATCGAACAAGTCCTGGGCTTTCGCGCTGAAGATGCCATCCTCGTCTCCGCCAAAACCGGCGAAGGCATCGACGAGCTCATCCACAAGCTCTGCGATCAACTCCCCCCACCCCGCGGCCTCCCCGATGCTCCCACCCGCTGCCTCATCTTCGACAGCATCTACGACGACTATCGCGGCGTCATCGTCTACGTCCGCGTCGTCGACGGCCAGCTTCGCAAAGGCATGAAAATCCGCCTGATGGGCAACGGAAAAGAATATCAAATCAGCGACCTGGGCAAATTAACCCCCCGCCCCGTCCGCGTCGAAACCATCGGCACCGGCGAGGTCGGTTTCATCGTCGCCGCCATCAAAGATCTCCACGACATCCGCATCGGCGACACCGTCAGCGACGCCGATCGCCCGGCCACCGAAGCCCTCCCCGGCTACAAGCCGATCCAGCAGATGGTCTTCTGCGACTTCTACCCCGGCGGCTCCACGCAATACGACGAGCTCCGCGACGCCATGGATCGCCTTCAACTCAATGATTCCTCGTTTACCTTCCAGCCCGAATCCAGCGATGCCCTGGGATTTGGCTTCCGCTGCGGATTCCTGGGATTACTGCACATGGAAATCATCCAGGAGCGCCTGGAGCGGGAGTTTCACATCGAGGTGGTGCAAACCGCCCCGACCGTGACCTACGAAATCTTAATGAGCGATAAATCGCTCAAGCGAATCGATGCCCCCAGCGAATTGCCGGATTTATCCCAGGTGCTGGAAATTCGCGAGCCCTACATCGTCATCAACCTGATCGTCCCCGCCGACAGCGTGGGGGCCATCATCCAGTTGTGCGAGGATCGGCGGGGGGTCTATAAGAAAACCGAATACATCGGCGCGACCCGGGTCATCCTGGTTTATGAAATGCCGCTGGCGGAAGTGATTTACGATTTCTATGACCGGTTGAAGAGCGGCACCAAGGGCTATGGCACGATGGATTACGACTTCATCGGATTCCGCGTGGGGGACCTGGTGAAGATGGACATTCTCGTCAACGCCGATCGGGTGGATGCGCTCTCGGTGATCGTCCACAAAAACAAAGCCGAGGCCCGCGGGCGGAAATTGCTGGTCCGACTGAAGGAAGAAATCTCCCGCCACCTGTTCGAGATCCCGCTTCAGGCGGCCATCGGAGGAAAGATCATCGCGCGGGAGACGATCAAGTCCGTCGGAAAAAATGTGACCGCCAAGTGCTACGGCGGCGATGTGACTCGCAAACGCAAGCTCCTCGAAAAGCAGAAAGAGGGAAAGAAGCGAATGAAGCGGGTGGGATCCGTGGATATCCCCCAGGAGGCGTTTATGGCGATATTGGAGACGGAGGATTGATATAATTAACGCGGGCGCGGGAGATGGAGTCATCGGTGGCGACGACGACAAAACCAATCACGGCCGAAGATCTTTGGAAAATGCCCAATGACCAGCGGCGGGAGCTGGTGAGAGGGGAGTTGCGCATGATGGCGCCGTCTGGATTCGATCATGGGGCGATTATCGATAACCTTCATGTGTTGCTGTCGGTTTACGTCAAGGCGAAAAAGTTAGGAAAAGTGGTTGGAGCGGAAACGGGGTTCAAATTGACCCGGAATCCCGACACGGTGCGCGGCGCCGATATCGCTTTTATCGCCGCCGCCCGACTCCCCGCGAAGGGGCGGCCGGTGGGGTTCTGGGATGGAGCACCGGACCTGGCCGTCGAGGTGATTTCACCCGGTGACACCCTGAAGGAAGTCGAAGAGAAAGCCACCGATTATCTGGACGCCGGAGCGAGATTGGTTTGGGTGGTGAATCCGAGAAACAGGACAATCACGGTGCATCGGGCCGATCGGAATAAGCTTCTGTTGCGCGAGTCGGATACACTTGAGGGGGGTGAAGTCGTGCCTGGGTTTCAGTGTGCGGTGGCGGACGTTTTTGCGTAATCTCATCGCCGTTTGACGGCATGTTTAAACTGACTGACAAGATAGCAGTGGTGACCGGCGCCGCTTCGGGGATCGGCGAGGCAATTGCGCGCGTGTTGGCGGAGGCGGGGGCCGAGGTTTATGTGGCGGATCGCAAGGGGAAAGAGGGGAGGGACGTGGCGGCATCGATCTGCGCAGCGGGTGGGGCGGCGGATTTTATGGAAGTTGATGTTGCGGATGAGAAGGCGTGCGAAGCGGCCGCGCGCGAGGTGCTGGGGACGCATGATCGGTGCGATGTGCTGGTGAATAATGCGGGGATTGGGCATGTGGGGACAATTCTTACGACATCGGCGCAGGATTTGGATCGGTTGTATGCGGTGAATGTCAAGGGGGTGCATTTTATGTCGAAGGTGTTTGCGCCGGGGATGGTGGAGAGGAGGGGGGGGTCGATTATTAATCTGGCTTCGATTGGGGGGATTGTGGGGGTGAGGGATCGATATGCTTATTGCATGACGAAGTTCGCGGTGGTGGGGTTGACCAAGTCGATGGCGCTGGATTTGGCGGAATACAAAGTCAGAGTCAACTGCATCTGCCCGGGACGGGTGCACACGCCGTTCGTACAGGAGCGGTTGAAGGAGTATCCCGATCCGAAGAAGGCCTATGAGGAAATGGCCGCGACGCAGCTCTTGAAGCGTATGGGGAAACCGGAGGAGATCGCGGCCGCGGCCCTCTATCTGGCCAGCGACGAGGCCGCGTTTGTCACCGGATCGGCCCTGATTATCGATGGGGGATTTAGTGTGGGGAAGTAATCCAATGCGAATTCAACCGCCCAGACGCCCAGACGCAGAGAAGCCAATACCAAATTCTCTTCTCTGCGGCCTCTGCGTCTCTGCGGTCTCTGCGGTTGTATTTTTTGCGGGAGGCTGCGCGAACAAGGAGCAGGTGAAGGCGGATTTGATTTTGCACGGGGGCAGGGTGGTGACGGTTGATAAAGAGTTTTCAATACGCGAGGCGATTGCCATCAAGGATGGCAGGGTTGTTCGAGTCGATTCCGATAAGGAAGTGTTGAAGTTGCGGGGGCCGGGGACGCAAGTCATCGATCTGCACGGGAAAATGGTCCTCCCGGGTTTGATGGATTCCCACGTCCATCCCGGCTCGGCCAGCATGACCGAGTTCGATCACCCGGTCCCGACGATGGAAACAATCGGTGACGTGCTTGAATACATCCGCCTCCGCTCCCAGGCGCTGGGCGAGGGGAAATGGGTCAATGTCAGCCAGGTGTTCATCACGCGCCTGCGGGAGCAGCGCTATCCCACGCGCCAGGAATTGGATCGCGTAGCGCCAAAGAATCCGGTGGTGTTTGCGACCGGTCCGGACGCTTCGCTGAATTCGCTGGCGATGAAGCTGTCGGGGATTGACAGGGATTTTAAGGTCACCGATGGGAGCGGCGGATTTGCCGAGAAGGATGCCAGCGGTGAGCCCACCGGCATTCTTCGAAATGCCACCAGTTATGTGAAGATGACCCCGTCGGGAAAGCAGCCGACAGAAGAGGATCGCTATCGACGCACAATTGAGCTGTTTCATGATTACAACTCAGTCGGCATCACCAGCATCGGCGACCGCAACGCCGGCGCGGATGATGTGAAGCGATATCAAAAACTCCTGGCCGATGGAAAGCTGACCGTGCGGATTTCCGTCTCCCGCCACATCGACACGATTGGGCCGATGGAAGGAATCCAGAATCTCATTCGCGAGGTGGCCAAGGATCCGCTGCGAAAGCACGATCCGATGCTCCAGATCATCGGGATCAAAACATTTCTGGACGGCGGAATGCTGACGGGCAGCGCGTACATGCAAAAGCCCTGGGGCGTCAGCGAGATTTATGCGATTCGCGATCCGGAGTATCGGGGAATGTTGTACATCCCGCGCGACCGGTTGCTCCCAATCGTCAAGACGACCCTTGACGGCGGAATGCAATTCACAGCCCACTCCGTCGGCGATGGCGCCGTCCACACCCTGCTGGATGTGTACGAAGAGCTGAATCACCAGCACCCGATAAGGCAAAATCGCCCGTGCATCACCCATTCCAATTTCATGAGCGAAGAAGCCGTCGCAAAATGCGCCCAACTCGGCGTCTGCGTCGATATCCAACCGGCCTGGCTCTATCTGGATACCCGAACGCTCGTCGCTCAATTCGGATACCAGCGGCTGCGCTGGTTTCAGCCACTAAAGAGCCTCTTCGCGGCCGGCGCGATCGCCGGCGGCGGCTCCGATCACATGCAGAAAATCGGCTCCCTCCGCTCCATCAACCCCTACAACCCCTTCCTCGCCATCCAGACCGCCATCACCCGCCGGGCCCGCTGGTACGACGGTCAATTGCATCCCGAAGAGGCCATCTCGCGGGAGCAGGCCATCCGGCTTTACACTTCCAATAATGCCTACTTGCTTTTCAGGGAGGACGAGGCCGGCACACTCGAACCTGGAAAACGGGCGGATTTGATCGTCATCGATCGAGATCTGTTGAAATGCGCGGAGAGTGAAATTGGCGGAACGACGGTGCTGAAGACGTATCTGGACGGCAAGCTGGTCTACGATTCAGCATCCAGCCCTCCTCCCGTTTCAAATTAACGTCAATTCCTCGGGCATGGTCTTTGCTCAAATACAGACCAGCGGCGTGACGGGATGAATCCGCCGGGTTTTTGGGCAAATGTGCCCAATGGGCGGTATTGCCTCTGCATAATGAGGGTGCTGTGCCAGTCTGGGATCAATCAAAGCGCGGTTTTTTCATGCAGATGATCGAGGCGGTGATCAAGCCGAATCGATTGGATGCGGTGATGAGTGCCCTGGCCAAGCTCAACATCCTGGGCGTGACCGCCGTCGAATGCAAAGGATTCGGCCGCCAGATGGGGCACACCGAGCGCTATCGCGGCGCCAAGACGGATGTGGGTTTCGTCCCCAAGGTGCTGCTGAAGATCTGCGTAAACGATACCGATGTGGATGAGGCGGTAAATGTCATTGTCGAAGCCGCGCGCACCGGCGAGGTGGGCGATGGCAAGATTTTCGTCTACCCAATCACCGAAGTGGTCCGCATCCGCACCGGAGAAAGAAACGAAGCAGCCGTGTAAGTGTGTGGATCAGCCGGACTTACAGGCGACATGAAATAGTCCTGATGAATGCGATCGAATATCTGTCCCCCAACAAGAGGCGGCGGCCCACTGTGGGCCGCCTTTCTTCGTCCGTGGGCGTGTTAAGGCAGTGCTTAGACAGCGCGCGCCGGGGAGGCGAGCGGAGAGGCGATGCCTAATCCTGATGCAGCGATTGGGGGTCAGATACTGCTTTTTGAGCAGTATCGGCAGATTTTGAGCGGGGCATGGGGTTTGTTATGGGCGGGTTGCGGCATTACAAGCGCGGGCGCTATTGCCCCAGCGCGAATGGGAGCCGCCGTTGAGGCCGAAGGGCTCGGCCGCGCATTTTGTTCATCTTCTCAAGCCAAGTCAGGAGAGAGCATGAGACTATCCGTCGGGTTCCCCTCATTGTTGAGTCGGTCTAAGCCATGGCTCGTGGCAATGGCTGTTTTGCTGGGCATCGGCATCCTGTCGGTGGCCGCAAAGGCGGACACGCCGGCTACGCAGCCAACCACCGCTCCCGCGGCAGCGGTGCTGGACAAGGATGTAGATCCCGCTCCCGATCCTTCCGGCGCGAACGGCGCCACGCCCGCCGCCAAGAAGGGCGATCCCGCCCCCACGGGCTCACTGCTCGTCCCCAACGCCGCGAACGGCTGGCCCGCGGTCACGGTCGATCCCAAGACATCGGTCCCAACTCCCAAGACCACCGGCCTCACTGACGATGAGAAAACGGCCGTCGTCGTCCGGCCCTACTACTCCATCAACATGACCTGGACGCTCGTCTGCGGCTTCCTGGTCATGTTCATGCAGGCGGGATTCGCCTTGGTCGAGACGGGCCTGATCCGAGGCAAGAACGCCGGGCACACCATGAGCATGAATTTCATGGTTTACGCCATCGGCATGTTCGGCTTCTTCATCTGCGGCTTCGCCTTCATGTGCGGCGGGGCCAACGGCACCAACATCGGCGGCCCGGGCCAGCTCGGTGGCGTCCCCACGCTCGATTCCATGATTGCAGTCGGCTCGGCCGTCACCTACAACGGCGCGACCGACCACGGTTGGGGCATCATCGGCAACACAGGTTACTTCCTCACCGGCAAGGGCTATGACGGCGCCGTCGCCGTCTGGTTCCTGTTCATGATGGTCTTCATGGACACCACCGCAACCATCGTCACCGGCGCCTGCGCCGAGCGGTGGAGCTTCAAGAGCTTCTTTGTCTTCAGCATCTTCGTCGGCGCCATCATCTACCCGATCTTCGGATGCTGGGTGTGGGGCGGCGGCTGGCTGGCACAGATGGGCTATCGCTGGGGCCTGGGCCACGGAGCCTGCGACTACGCCGGCTCTGGCGTCGTGCATTTGCAGGGTGGTTCGCTGGCCTTGATCACCGCGTTTCTGATCGGGCCGCGGCTGGGCAAATACAAAAAGGGCAAGGTCGCCAATCCCATCGCGCCGCATAACATTCCGATGGTGCAGCTCGGAACGTTCATCCTGGCCTTCGGCTGGTTCGGGTTCAACCCCGGCAGCTCACTGTCGGCCATGGACGGACGCATCGGCATCATCGCCACCAATACCATGCTCGCGGGCATGAGCGCCACTATGAGCTGCGTGCTGTACATGTGGTGGTTTGGGCCGACCAAGAAGCCCGACATGGGCATGATGTGCAACGGCCTGCTGGCCGGTCTTGTGGCCATCACCTCGCCTTGCGCTTTCGTCAGCCCTTGCGGCGCGTTCATTATCGGCGCGGTGGCCGGCGTGCTGGTCTGCCTGAGCGTCTTCTTCTTCGATAAAATCGGCGTCGACGATCCGGTCGGCGCCATCAGCGTCCACGGGGCCAACGGCCTGTGGGGCGTGCTGTCGGTAGGTCTCCTTGCCGACGGCAAATATGGCGGCGGATACAACGGTGTGTGGGACAGCAACGTCACAGGACTCTTCTACGGCGGTGGCATGAAGCAGTTCTGGGCCCAGGCAATCGAAGCGATCGTCTGCATCGGCTGGAACGTCATCATCGGCGGCCTGTTGTTCAAGCTGACCGGTCTGCTTGTCGGCGGCAACCGCGTCTCGGCGAAGGTCGAGATCGCCGGACTCGACATGCCCGAGATGGGCGGCCTCGGTTATCCGGAGTACATCAAGCACCAATTGCCGGAAGATATCTCCGACGCAGAAGTACGGGAGATCGAGAGCGGCGAGAAACTGGAGCCGACACCGCGAAAAACGGCAATGGTTTGATCGGCGCTCCTCCTGATTCTTTGGTCTTTACAGCCCCCCGGCCCCTTACCAGGCCGGAGGGGCTTTTCTCTCTAGGCGGCGCGAGGAATTGAAGGTCATTCATGCCCAAAGTCGCGAAGTTCTTTGGATTGCTCGGCGGCACTATCCTGCTCCTGTTTGCGCTGCGGTGGAGCAACGCGCTCGCATTCAATAACCGCCAAATTCTCAGCATCGGCATCTTCTCGATGTTCATCTACGGCACCCTCCTGTTCGGCGACTTCCGCCTCGCCTTCGCCTTCGGCGGGATCGCCTTGCTGATGATCTGCAATCTCCTCTCCGTCGAGCGATTCACGCAAGCCGCCAGTCTCGACGTTCTGATCTTCCTGATTGGAACATTCCTCGTCATCGGCTACCTCGAAGAGAGCCGCTTCTTCGAGCATGTCGTCAGCGGCGTCGTCGGGGCCATCGGTCCGCGCCCGCAGCGATTGCTCTTGATTCTGATGGTGACCGCATCGATTGCTTCGGCCCTCGTCGGCGAAGTGACCGCCATCCTCTTTATGGCCGGTGCGATGCTTCATCTCACGAACCGCTATCGCCTGAACCCGGTCCCGTTCATCATCATGCTGGTCTTCGCCTGCAACACCGGCTCGGCCATGAGCTCCGTGGGCAATCCGATCGGCGTGCTCATCGCGCTGAAGACTGGACTGACCTTCCTGGACTTTTTGAAATGGGCCGCCCCGGTGGCGCTGGTCGTCGACGTGGCAACCTATTTCGTCTGCCGCTGGTGGTTCGCCGAGAGCTTTAACCAATTTGCCCAGGCCGTGCGTGCCGAGTTTGCCGCCGCTGAGGCCGCGCGCAGACCCGCCTTGGCCATGGTTGGCGCGGATGGTGGCGACTCCGCGCCGGCGCGCGAGGAAACCGCCGATCCATCCGCAAACGTTTTCGGACAGACCTTCTACAGCGCCGACGTCGATGGCCCGCCGGGTGATCCGCAAGCAAGACAAATTTTCCGCCGCTGCTGGATCATCCTCGGCGGTTTGATCCTGCTTCTGGTGACGCACGGCTTGACCGAGCATTGGCTGGGGCTCAAGGAAGGCACCATGATGGTCGCCGCCGCGCTGGTCATGGGATGTATCGTCCTCCTGCTCAGCCGCGAAAAAGCCCGCGAGCTGGTGGAGCGCCGCGTGGACTGGTGGACGCTCGCCTTCTTCATGATGCTCTTTGCATCCGTCGGCACTTTGCAAGACACCCATGTAACTCAGGTGATCGCCAACCGTATTACCGGCTCGGGCGGCAGCCAGTTCGCAACGATACAGCTCATCGGGTGGTCCACCGGCTGGCTCAGCGCCTTTCTTGATAACGTCCTGGCCGTCGCCACCTTCATGCCCGTCGTGCACGACATTCGAATTAACGCGGGTGTGCCCTACTCATCGGCCATCTACTGGTTTATGCTGTTCGGCGGCACGTTCATGGGGAACATGACGGTTATCGGCTCCACGGCCAACATCGTCGCGGTTGGCCTGTTGGAGCGCCGCGGCCACGGCACGGTTAAGTTCGGCTATTGGATGAAGATTGGTTTCATCGTCAGCATCGTGTCGATGGTCGTCGCCACCGGCGCGCTGATGGCTCTGGATAAGATGTCGCCGCACGGAATCCCCAAACTGGACGTTCCACAACATCCCATCAACCCCTGAAATGCGATTATCGCAGACGGAGGAATTTTATGATCATGATTGAAGCCGTCATTAAGCCCAATCGCCTGGACGCCGTAAAATCCGCGCTCGTGGAAAAGGGAATTCTTGGCGCGACCGCACTCGAGTGTAAAGGGTTCGGCAAACAGCGCGGCCACAGTGAGCGCTACCGCGGCCCGAAGCTCGACGCCGGATTTGTTCCCAAGGTCCTGCTCAAGATCTGCGTGAAGGCCGAAGATAAGGAGCTGGCGCTCAAGACGATCCTCACGGCAGCTCGCACCGGGGCGAATGGCGAGGTTGGCGATGGAAAGGTGTTCGTCTATCCAATGGCTGAGGTGTACCGTGTCCGCACCGGTGAATCAGGAGCGGCAGCGTTATGACAGGGACAACGAATTGTCGCCGGAGGAGGGTTCATTCCCTCCCGCGACATTTTCGACGACGCTGAGGAGTTGGAACCAAGCAATCGCTTGGAGAACGCTATGGATCAACGAAATCCCTCGCCCGATGCAAACCGCGCCGTGGACCTCGGTGAATCGCTCGCCTACCTGATGGGTGACACGGGCGCGCTGCAGGAATCACTGGGCGGGTTCAAGATCAAGGTTTTCCACAGCCGCGCGTTCCCCTGGGGCGAGGTCGTCAAAGCGCTGCTCTACCGCGATTTCCGCATCTATGTCACGCGCAACAAAGCTGATATCTTTATAGAAGCTTCTTATTGAGAATTCTATCTTTGGGAGACCGCTCATGTGGGCACAATACCGCAAAACTCTGGTTCCGACGCAGATTCTCGTGGTTACGGTATGTCTCTGCACGCTCTTGCTGTTCAAGGCGCCATGGCAAGGTGTCCTCGCGATCTTCGCCGCGATGCAAATCGGCGCGATCCTCGGCGCACGATGGGCCGTGCGCCTGAAACGAAAAATTGAGGCGTCGCGCGACCCCCTCCCGCTCTTGCCGCGATAACGTTGAGGCTGCAACCGGTTGACTCAGGCATCGGTTGTAGACGCCTCACCGCAGGAAGAGCGCGTGATGCGCGATCGCTTCGATTCCGAAGGAACCGTTCGCCAGATCGATCGGCGCCTGGCCGGTCCACGGACTCTGCGGAATCTGGGGCACACTCTCACTCGGCCTCTTCGCCAGCGGCCAGTACTCCGCCGTCGGTTCCAGTCCTTTCGGCGTGCCCGTTGTCGCCCCCAAGTCCGCCGAGGCCCTCACCGGCCTGTTCTACGGCGGCGGTTTCAAGATCTTTACCGCCCAGTGCGTCGGCAGCCTGGTTGTCTGCACCGCAACCTTCGCCAGCGCCATGGCCATGTTCTGGCTCCTCAACAAAGTGAATCTCCTCCGCCTCTCCAAGGCCGGCGAACTCCAGGGCATGGACATCGACCAGCACGGCATCTCGGCTTACCCCGAGTACGTGATCTCCGCTCTGACGGCTCCACACGGCATGAGCCGCGACACCGTCGGCAGCGGCAACGTCCCCACCGCCTCCTCAAACGGCGAAACGGAACGGGCCGCCGAATTGGTTGGGTCCAAGTAGTACCTGAGTGCAACGCTTTGATCAGCGCTGGTGGGCAGGCTCTTAAATCCTGCCCACCAGCCTCTCTTAAAACTTCCCTTCTTCAAACTTCCCTGGAGTGAACCAGTATGAAAATGATTGTCGCCATCATCCGTCCCGATAAACTCGAAGACGTCCAGGCGGAACTGAGTAAAGTGGAAGTCTATCTAATGACCGCCTCCGACGTTCGCGGCTGCGGACGCCAGCGCGGCTTTAAGGAAAACTACCGCGGCAACGAAGGCATGATCCGCCTCCTCTCCAAGGTCAAGCTGGAGATCGCCGTCAACGAAAACTTCGTGAAACCGGCCATCGATGCCATCAAACGGGCCGCCCACACCGGCAACATCGGCGATGGGAAAATCTTCGTGCTGCCCCTTGACGAAGTTTACCGAATCCGGACCGGCGAGAGCGGCAGCGAAGCGATCGGTCCGTAACCACCAATCAACCGCCATCGACAGAAACCAATCGACCCACCTCCGTGGCACTCTGCCATGGGTGGGTCGATTCTTTTTGCAAGAGCGCGCGGGGACGTCGAGTCTTTTGGTATTGCCTGGAAAAGGTGCATTACCGGGCCTTTCATTGCGCCCCGCCGCCCTCCTCCATCCCGCTCATAAAAAAATCAAACCCAAACCGCCTCCCTCACCCGCGCACTCCTCCACCCCGAGTTGGCCTTAGTGCCTTGGTGCCTTCGTGTTTAATCTCCCCGCCCCCCCTAATTCTTCGCCGCATACTCCCTCCACAACCACCTCAACGAATCCGGCAAAATCGCCCCCCCATGCTCCCCGCTATGCTTCCCCGTCCCCCACTCCGTCTTGTAATCATATTTCGCAAACTTCAACGCCGCCGCCATCTGCTGATTCGCCAAAAACCAGTTCCCATGCACATTATCCAGGTCATTCGACCCATCCTGCAAAAACACCCGAATCGGCTTCGCCGGCGTCTTGCGAATCAGCGTCGGATAAACATCCCCGCCCCTCATCGCATTGGCTCCCTGCGCATTCGGCCGATACGCGATGCTCGTAAAACTTCCCACATGACTCAACACCTTCCGAAACGCCTCCGGCCTCTCCCACGCCACCGTAAACGCACAAATCCCCCCCGAGCTCATCCCGCAAATCGCCCTCCCCTCCGGATCGTCGGTCAACTTAAAATTCTTCCCCACCTCCGGCAAAATCTCCTCCAGCAAAAACCGCGCATACTGATCCCCCAGCGAGTCATACTCAAAGCTCCGATTGCTCACTCCCTTCCCACCCGCCTCCTTCGCCGGCTTCGTCCCCGGATTGATGAAGATGCCAATTGTCACCGGCATCTCTTTCTTCGCGATCAGATTGTCAAACACCACCGGCACCCGCATCTGCCCCTTCTCTCCCACATACGCCGACCCATCCTGAAACACCATCACGCATGCCGCCTTCGTCCCGTCATACTGCGCCGGCACATAAACCCAGTAATCCCGCTCCGTCCCCTCGAAAATCTTGCTCACCCAGTGCTGCTTGGTCACCTTCCCCTTCGCCACCCCCTCCTGCACCTGCGAATCCGCCCCCAGCTGATACTCCTGCGCCCTGCATATCCCCACTCCAGCCACCAGCATCGCCGCCATCACCATCATTCGCCGCACCATCGTTCCTCCTTCTCAAATTGATCCCACCAATTATAGTGAATCTCATGAATCACGTTGCAAAGGCCCTCCTCTTAATCCTCTGCGTCTTTCCCCTCACCGCCCACGCCAACGCACAACCTGTCGGCCCATTCACAGACAGCGGTGACATCGGCACCGTCCTCCAGCCCGGCTTCTCCGCATTTGAACCCACCTCCGGTACCTACACCATCATGGCGTCCGGCGAAAACATGTGGGCCGCCAAAGACGCCTTCCATTACCGCTACACCCAGGCCAAAGGCGACCTCTCCCTCTCCGCCGACATCTCCTTCATCGGAACCGGCACCGACAAACACCGCAAAGCCTGCCTCATGATCCGCCAATCCCTCGACCCCGACTCCGCCTACATCGACGTCGCCCTCCACGGCGACGGCCTGACCTCCCTCCAGTTCCGCGAATCCAAAGGCGCTCTCACCCACGAAGTCCAATCCAACCTCACCTCCCCCAAGCGCCTCCGCCTCGAAAAACGCGGCCAATTCATCCGCCTCTACCTCTCCACCGACTCCACCAAAGATGAAGACCTCAAATTCTCCGGCGCATCCCACCGCCTCACCTTCACCGATCCCTTCTTTGTCGGCCTCGCCGTCTGCTCCCACAACAAAGACATCACCGAATCCGCCACCTTCTCCAACGTCAACCTCAACACCTCTCTCCCCACTCCCACAACCGCCAAACCCACCCTCTACAGCACCCTCGAAACCCAATCCATCTCCTCCACCGACCGCCGCGTCACCTACACCACCAACACCCGCATCGAAGCCCCCAACTTTCTTCCCGACGGAACCACTCTCATCTACAACCAATCCGGCCGCATCTACCGCATCCCCGCCATCGGCGGCCAACCCCAACTCATCGACACCGGCTTCGCCACCCGCTGCAACAACGACCACGCCCCCTCCCCCGACGGCTCACTCCTCGCCATCTCCGACCAATCCCAGGGCCAGCGTCAATCGCTCATCTACACCCTCCCCATCACCGGCGGAACACCAAAACTAATCACCCCAACCGGCCCCTCCTACTTCCACGGCTGGTCCCCCGACGGAAAAATCCTCGCCTACTGCGCCCACCGCAACAACGAATTCGACATCTACACCATCCCCGCATCCGCCGGCCCAAATGCTCCCGCCGAAACCCGCCTCACCTCCGCCAAAGGCCTCGACGACGGCCCCGAATATTCCCCCGACGGCAAATTCATCTACTTCAACTCCGACCGCACCGGCCAGATGCAAATCTGGCGCATGAACCCCGACGGCTCCTCCCAGGAACAAATCACCACCGACGAATTCAACAACTGGTTCCCCCACCCCTCCCCAGACAACAAAAAACTCCTCTTCCTCTCCTACCCCCCCGACGTCAAAGGCCACCCCGAAAACCAACTCGTCTCCCTCCGCGTGCTCACCCTCTCCACCAACAAAATCGACACCCTCGCCAACCTCTTCGGCGGCCAGGGCACCATCAACACCCCCTGCTGGTCCCCCGACTCCAAAAAAATCGCCTTCATCTCCTACCACCTCCTCCCGTAACACAATCCGTCTCGCCCGTGCCCCGATTCTCTTTCCCCCAAATCGATTCCCCAAAAACAAAATAAAAAACTCCCCCCACCCGCACCGTCCGATTCGCCGAGTTGGCCTTAGTGCCTTGGTGCCTTCGTGTTTAATCTGCTGCCTTGTGCTCAGCCTTCGTGTTTAATCCCCCGCCCTCCAGTTGCCCGCCCCCAACACCCGAAATACACTCTATACATCCATCGTAAGTCCGCTTGAGCGGACGTCCGGCCGCGGGGAATAGGAGCCACCCCATGCGTGTTCTCTCTGATATGCGAACTCTCACTCTCTTAATCCTCTCCCTCCTCCTCACCTCCTGCGACCGCCCCCCCTCCGCCAGCGCCGCCTCACCCAACTCCTCTGATGAAAGGAACCCCATGTCCACCCCCACCGCCCGCATCCGCGTCATCACCAAATCCGGCCAACTCTCCGACCCCATCGACGCCCCCAAGCTCGTGCTGAGTGACGCCGAATGGCAAAAACGCCTCACCCCCGCCCAATACAAAATCGGCCGCGCCAAAGGCACCGAACCCGCATTCTGCGGCGGCCTCCTCAACAATCACGAAGCCGGCGTCTATTTCTGCGTCGGCTGCAACCTCCCCCTCTTCTCCTCCGATTCCAAATTCGAATCCGGCTCCGGCTGGCCCAGCTTCTTCCAGCCCATCTCCAGGGAAAACGTCCACGAAGAAACCGACCGCGCCTACGGCATGGTCCGCACCGAAATCATCTGCAACCGCTGCGACATGCACCTCGGCCACGTCTTCGACGACGGCCCCCGTCCGACCGGCCTGCGCTACTGCCTCAACTCCGAAGTCATGAA
>JBGPEF010000067.1:0-14889 GCA_041482675.1 Tepidisphaeraceae bacterium
CGTGAGGCTGTCGAATACGAATCCGTTTTCCGGCCCGGTGAGCGTGAATGCGGGGGCGCTGTTGGTGAACGGGAGCATTGGTGGGGATGTGACGGTGAAGTCGGGCGGCACGGTGGGCGGAACGGGGATTTTGATCGGCCTGCTGCGGGCGAGTGAAGATGGCAGCGCGGTTGCGCCGGGGGATGGAGGGGTGGGGACGCTGTCAGTGGGTAAATTGGAATTGGGGCAGGTGACGACACTGAGCATGGACCTGGATAGCCCCAATAGCAGCGATCAGATTTTGATCCGGGGCGATCTGGTGCTGGATGGGCAGTTGTTCATCGAGGCCAGTGACAATTTTGGTCCTGGCCGATATCCGATCATGAAATACGGGGGCGCGCTGACGGACAATGGGCTGGAAATCGCGTTTAAGCCGGAAGGATTGGTCTTTGACATTGTGGTGGAGCCCAATGGTGGCGGCATTGGAGGGATTGAGAAGTTGCTGTCGCCGAGCGCGAGTGGCGGGACGGTGTTCCTGGTGGTGGTGCCGGAGCCGACGTCGATTGCACTGATTGGCGTGGCGGCGGTGGGACTGATGCGCCGACGGCGGCGGTGAATTAAGACGCCGAATTAAGACGCTTAATTAATTGGTCATCATTTCCGACGGGAAGCGGTTGCGGTGCTGGTCTGGCCGGCGGGGCCGATCTTGATTGTGTTGGTGACGGTGGGATTCTGGTCGGAGATTTTGGAGGAGAACTGGCCGACCTGCGCGCCAGTCGTCTGGGGGTCGCGAATCACGAAAACAGTTGCTGAGCTGCCGCCCTTGGCGCCGGGCTTCTGGGTGGTGGTGATGGTGTAGGTTCCCAGCGGATAACTGATTTGCCAGATGACGGATTCCTGGCCGCTGCCGTTGATCGATGCCTCATCGCCGGTGTGAACGCCGCTGCTCTTGACCTTGGGGTTGGCGGCCGAAACCACTTCGCCCAGGGGGCTGGTGACGATCAGGTCGAGGTCGCTGAGAATGGCGGTGGACCAGAGGAGAGTGAATTGGAGTTGGCCGGAGATGGGAAGGGTGCCGACGATGCTGCCGTGGAAGTTGGGATCGTTGAGGACAGAGAAGACGCCGAACTTGCTGATGTCGAGATTGGGGGAAATCTTGGAGAGATAGGCGAGGACGGCGTTTTCGCTCTGGGTTCGGCCGGCGAACGCGCCAGCGGGATCGACGCGGGATTCGACAATCGATTGCTCGCCGGGGCTGTTTTTGTCGGCGTCAACTTTAGCGCGGGAGCCAGCGCGGCCGAAGGCGACGGTCTGGCCTTTGGAGTTGCGGAAGCGCACGGGCTGGCTGGCGAAGGCGATGGGGGCGAATGGGCCCTGGTCGAAGAGGAGCATGTCCTTGGTGCCGCGGACGGCGAGGGTAGCGCCGGGGCTGGTGATGTTGGCGTTGTGCTGAAGGCCGGCTTCTTCGACCTGGTATTCGGTGCGGCCGTAGGGCATGCCGAGGCTGGTTTGTACTTCGTTGCCGGCGCGCTTGGCGATGAGGAGCTTAACGACGCCGAGGCGATCGAGGATGATGGTCTGGTCGGGAGGGACCTGAAAGACGACGCGGCTGCGGGTGGCGGTGCGGAATTCAACGCCTTCGTCGAAGACCTGGCCGACCTGGACGGTTTGCCAGGGATCGTTTTCGGTTTTGCGGGCGCGGGCGATGCCGACGACCTGGACCACTGTGGCCTGCTGGGTGCGGGTGACGGGGGCTGTGGCGAGAGCTTGGAGTTGGAATTCGGCTTCGGCGGCGTAGGAGATGGTTCGAGCGTGTGCAAATCCTGCCGTGATCAGGAGGAGAGTCATGCTCGAGAGAGTGATTTTTGTGGACATTTGGGCATTATACGTCATATTGCCGCCCGGCGGGTAAATATCGTAATATCCGGGCGACCTTGGTAAACTGTCGTGCGGCGCGGGGTTTACCTCCCCAAAAAAGCAGTCCCAGGACGGCCGAGGCACAGGAAAAGGAAGCGAAATGGCAGCTCAACCCAAGCCAGACCTCTCGGTCAATGCGCTGGCGTCGGCCGTGGAGCGAATCCCGGTCACGGTCTATGCTTCAAGTCAGTTGGCGAGCCAGGCGGTGGCGCAGGAACTGGCGGAATTGATTCGGCAAAGGACGGCGGACAAGAGTGTCCGCCCCACCGGGGAGATGGCGGTGCTGGGGCTGGCGACGGGGTCGACGCCGACGAGTGTTTATGATGAGTTGATCCGGCTGCATCGGGAGGAGGGGCTGTCGTTTAAGAATGTTATTACGTTTAATCTGGATGAATACTGGCCGATGGGGGTGGATGAACTGCAAAGCTATAACCGGTTCATGCGGGAGCATCTGTTCGATCACATCGACATCGAGCCGCGAAACATTCATATTCCGGATGGGACGATAGCGCGCGAGAAGGTGACGGGGTTTTGTCAGTGGTATGAGCAGGCGATCCGGGAAGCGGGGGGGTTGGATTTTCAGATCCTGGGGGTGGGGCGGACGGGGCACGTGGGATTTAATGAGCCGGGATCGCCGAGGGACAGCAAAACGCGCTTGATCACGCTCGATAAGGTCACGCGCATGGATGCGGCGAGTGATTTTTTTGGGGAATGGAACGTGCCGCGAAAAGCGATCACAATGGGGGTGGAGACGATTTTGTCAGCGCGGCGGATCGTGCTGCTGGCGTTTGGGGAGCACAAGGCGGGGATTATCAAGCGGTCGGTGGAGGGGGAAGTTTCCTCGTCGGTGGCGGCGTCTTATCTTCAGCAGCATCCCAATGCGCGAATTGTGCTGGATACTTCGTCGGCGGCGGAATTGACGAGATTCAAGACGCCGTGGCTGCTGGGATCGGTGGAAGATTTTGGGCTGAAGTGGGATGAGCGGCTGACGCGACGGGCGGCGATCTGGCTGGCGGGGACGGTGGGCAAGCCGGTTTTGAAATTGACGGATGAGGATTACAATGAGCATGGATTGCAGGAGCTGTTGAGCGCGCGGCCGCGGGGGGCGTATGAGATCAATATTGAAGTGTTCAAGAAACTTCAGGAGACAATTACGGGCTGGCCGGGCGGGAAGCGGGGGCAGGTGGATGAGGATGGGAAGCCGGAAGTATTCCCGAAGCGCGTGGTCGTGTTTAGCCCGCATCCGGATGATGATGTGATTTCGATGGGGGGGACGCTGATTCGGCTTTGCGAGCAGGAACATGAGGTACACGTCGCGTATCAGACATCGGGGAATATTGCGGTGTTTGATGAGGCGGCGGTGCGGCATGCGGATTTTGTGGCGGAATATTGCAGGGCGTTTGGGCTGGGCCAGCAGCAGGCGGAGCGGATCGAGCAGCACGTCGAGGATTTCATCAAGAACAAGAAGCCGGGGCAGGTGGATGCGCCGGAATTGCAGCAGATCAAAGGTCTGATTCGCAGGACGGAGGCGCGGGCGGCGGCGCGGTATTCGGGGGTGAAGCCGGCGAACACGCATTTTCTGGACATGCCGTTTTACGAGACGGGGCGGGTGCGGAAGAAGCCGCTGAGCGATGAGGATATTCAAATTACCGTTGATTTGCTGGAGCGGGTGAAGCCGCACCAGATTTACGCGGCGGGCGATCTTTCCGATCCGCACGGGACGCATCGGGTTTGTCTGGCGGCGATCATTGGGGCGCTGGGGCGGCTGCGGGATCGGGATTGGATGAAACAGTGCGAGGTGTGGCTGTATCGCGGGGCGTGGCAGGAGTGGGGGGTGGATGAGGTTGAGATGGCGGTGCCGCTGAGCCCCGATGAGCTGCTTCGCAAGCGGATGGCGATCTTCAAACATGAATCACAGAAGGACAAGGCGCTGTTTCCCGGGCCTGCCGATCCGAGGGAATTCTGGCAGCGGGCGGAGGATCGGAATCGGAACACGGCGATCACGTACGACAAGCTTGGGCTTGCGGAGTATGAGGCGATCGAGGGATTTGTGCGGTGGAAGGGTGAGACGGTGGCGGTGGTTCCGGGAGTGCAGACGGCGATGATGAGCAGCGCGCGGCCGGCGGGGACGCGCGGCGTTGCCTCGACGAGCGGGAAGAGGCCGGCCTGAAGTCGGATTTGTTGGCGGGAGTGGCGGATGCACATGGCAATTAACGGACTTAAGCCGGTGGTGGCGCAGCCAGGGATGCCGCTGTATCAGAAGGTGAAGCAGACGGTGCGCGAGGCGATTGATTCGGGGCTATTTCGGCCGGGGCAGCAGATGCCCAGCACCAAGGAGCTGAGCGAGCGGCTTTCGGTTTCGCTGGTGACAGCGCATCGGGCGCTTCAGGAACTGGTGATGGCGGGGGTGTTGCAGCGGACGCAGGGGAAGGGGACGTTTGTTCATGACCGATATGCGCGGGATCGGGTGATCAGCGAATGCCGGCTGGGGGTGGTGTTCAATAAGGAAGCATCGCTGGCGGATTTTTATCACGGACAGATTCTGGAGGGGGCGCGGCAGGAGGCGCAGGAGCGGTCGGTGGATGTGATGCTGCTGCGGCTGGGGGAGGATGTGCGCAATGAGTGCAATGGATACATGTACGTGAATCCGCTGCCCAATGAGCTGGAGGCGTTTGTGAAGCGGGCGACGCGGAAGCAGCCGCTGCTGGTGGTGGGGGCGACGGCGCAGTTTCGCAATGGGTGCTCGATTGACGTGGATAACGTGAGTTTGGCGCGGCGGGGCGTGGAATACATCGCGGGGCTGGGGCATGAGCGGGTGGGATTTGTGGGAAGCGCGCGGGATTTTGGCAACAGCCGGGATCGGTGGCAGGGATTTGCGGAGGCGTGCGCGAAGAGTGGGCTGAAGATTCATGAGCCGCATATTCTCAAGAGCGTGAGCTGGAGGCTGGAGAATGATGAGGAGGCGATGCTGGTGGGGATGCTGAAGAGCGCGCGGCGGCCGACGGCGATATTCGCGGCGGGATATTATTTCGCATTGAATGTGTATAGCGCGGCCGCGACGCTGGGGCTGCGGATTCCGGAGGATCTGACGGTTGTGGGGGTGGATGATCCGGCGAGCGCTTCGCAGATGTCGCCGCCGCTGACGACGCTGCGGCAGCCGCTGGTGGAATTGGGGAAAGAGGCGGTGGGGGTGCTGTGTGATTATTTCCACAGAGAGAATCTGGAGCTGGCCAGCCGGATGCTCGGTGGGGAGCTGATTGTTCGCAAATCGTCGGGGGCGCCGGCGGCGTGAGGGAAGAAAATCAACCTTTTATTAGACGCATTGCAGGTGGGGCGTTGGCGTCCGGGGTGAGTGGAAGAATCGGCGGCTGAAGCCGCCCCTACAGCCGCCCCTACAGTCGAAATCCGGGAACAATTGCGCGCGCCATGGGTCCAAAGGGCGTTCTCTTTGATGAACGGAGCGGACTTTGAGTGAATCCGATGAGGCGCTGGTTCTAAAGAGCAGGAGCGGGGACCGTGCCTCATTTGAGGAGCTGGTGCGGCGCACCGCGCGGCTGGTTTTCGCCCGGATTTTCCTGGAAGTGGGGGATGTACACCGGGCGGAGGACCTGGTGCAGGAGACGTTCCTGATTGCGTGGAAGTCGATCCGGCAGGTAACCGATGCATCCGGATTTCGCTCGTGGCTGTTTTCCATCGCACATTCGGCGGTTGTTGATGCAGCGCGGCGGCAATCGCGAAAGAAACGCAGTGCGCCGCGGGCGCGTGATGAGGCCGATGTGATTGGATCGATCGCGGCGGCGGAGCCGGGGCCGGCGGCGGCGGCGGAGAAGAGCGAGGAACGCGATGCGGTTTTGTCGGTGCTGCGGTCGCTGCCGGAGGAGTATCGGATGCCGCTGATGCTGAGATATATCGGTGGAGCGGATTACCAGACGATCGGGCAGCAGCTTGGATTGAGCAATGGGTCGTTGAGGGGGATGTTGAGCAGGGGATTGTCGATGCTTCGTTCAAGACTCACGAAAAACGCTGGCGCAGATTCGTGGATGTAAAGAGGACAACATGAGTGATACGAATTCATTTGGACATGGCGAGTTTATCGAGCGGATCGCGGCGTTTCTGGCGGGGGGGCTGGAAGGCAGCGAGCGCAGCGCGTTTGAGGAGCATCGCGCGGCATGCGCGGCGTGCGCGGGGGAGCTGGAGAAGGCGCGGGAGGCGGATGGGATGCTGGTGGGGATGTTCGCGGATGCGCGGCCGCAGGGGGGATTTGAGGATCGAATTGTGCGGGAGTTGAGGACGAGTCACCGGCCGATGTCGCTGCCGCATCCGGCGATTTTGAAGGTGGCCAGCGGGGTGGCGGCGGCGATTTTGCTGGGGGCGGTGGGGTATGTGGGGAATTATCTGATCGAGAACAACAAGCTGCCGGGGGCGGCGCGGGTGATGCAGCGGCCTTTGATTGGCGCTGTGGCGGGCGGGCCGACGACGCGGCCTCAGGCCGATTGGTTTTATGATTCCGACGGGGACAAGAGCTCGGGCGAGAAGAGTGGGCGGGGGTGGGGGATTCAGACTGAAGCGAAGGTGCGCGAGCTTGGGGAGAGAAGCAAGGAGGTTGATCGGAAATCGGGGGCCGTTCCGCAGGATGCGCAGGGGAGACACGGGGGAATCGCCCACTGGGGGCGCGATGCCAATGGCGATGGAACGGTGACGAAGGGAATCGTGGTGGATGGGGAGGTTGATGCGCTGCGGTTGGAGAAGGAAGCTGCCGGGGCGGGGAAGCCGCAGAGTGGTAGTGGGGGTGGGGGTGGCGGTGGGCGGGGTGGGGGTGGGGGTGACGGTGGCCGGGGTTATGTCGGATTTGCGGCCGGATTACGAAACGGTGGGGAAGCGCGATTCGGCGAGGCCAAAGCTGACAACTCCGGGTTGGTTGCCTTTGGCGTAGACCTCAAAGCCGGCGTAGACCCCAAAGGTGGCGAAGCGAATCAGCCGACGAGCTTCGGAATGGACGGAACGACGACGAATTCGGTGAAGTCGGGAGGCGCTAGCGCCGGCATTTTGAGTGTTGCGCCGATCACCGCGCCCGCCGAGCTGCCCAGCCTATCGACCACCACGTTTGATGCTTTCGCCGTGACCAATGGGCGAAGTGAGAATGGGCAGGTGTTGCTTGGAAAAGATCGGCAGACGTTGCTTGGGAGTGAGGTGGCGTTTGAGGCCAAAACACCGGTGACGAACAGATACTACCAGCCGGTGAACGTTTCCGCCGGCGCGGTGCTGGGTGATGCGGTTGATACGGAAGGGAAAGCGCTGAATAAGAATCTGGGATCGTTCCGCGCGTCGGGTGAAGGGGATGAGAAGGCGAAGGATGGGGTGCGCGAGCCGAAATTTGGCAAGCCGGAGGCCCGGACGGGGCTGGAGGGAGAAAAGCTGGCGGTGGTGACAGATCTGGCCGCGCCGGATTCGACAGGCGTGGCGAATCCGCAGCAGGGGCAGCCGGTGCAGCAGGCTCCTCCGCCGGCGATGGCGCAGCGGAAGATCATTCGCAATGGTGAGATGGAGTTTGAGGTTGACAGTTTTGATACGTCGTACCTTCAGATCAGCAAAATCGTGGGGGAGGAGCAGGGATTTGTCTCATCGACGAATTCGGAGAAGCTGCCCAATGGAAAGGTGCGCGGGACCGTGATCGTGCGGGTGCCGCCGGAGCATTTGGATACGCTGGTGCTGAAATTGCGGGCGCTGGGGGATTTGAAGAGCCAGAAGATTTCGGCGCAGGATGTGACCAAGGTTTATTATGACCTGGAGAGCGAGCTGAAGGCCGGGCGGGCGATGGAAGAGCGGCTTTTGAACATCATCAAGACCGGCAAGGGGGAGATTAAGGACCTGCTGGCGGCGGAGAAGGAGCTGGGGGTTTATCGCAACAAGATTGAGAAGCTGGAGGGGGAGATTCGCTATTACAACAACCTGGTTTCGTATTCGACGCTGTCGATTACGTCGGTGGAGCGGGATATTCGCAAGGCCGCTTTTGCGTTGCAGACCGAGCAGGTGAACATGGGGATTGAGAGCGAGGATGTGGAGAAGGCGCGGGCGGATGCGCTGAAGGCGATTGATGATGCGAAGGGGCGGGTGATTGAATCGAACCTGAAGAAGTTTGATGCAGGGCAACTGGCGGCGACGATCACTTGCGAAGTTTCGCCGGATGCGGCCGGGCCGTTGATCGATCGGCTGCGCCAATTGGGGCGGGTGGCGCGGCTGGATATTGAGCGGAAGCAGACGACCAACGATGGCACGCCGGCGGCCGCGCCGCAGGGGCTGCGGGTGGAGAAGAAGGACACGCAGTTTTCGATCTCGATGTACAACCTGGCCAATATCGCCCCGCGGCAGACGACGAACATGAATGTGGCGGTGCCGAGTGTGGAGGATGCGTATCGGGCGATCCTCGAGACGGTGCGGGCGAAGAACGGGCGGGTGGTGACGTCAAGTTTGAACCGCCAGAAACCAGAGCAGACGACGGCGACGATCAGCTTTGAGGTGCCGGCCGCCGATGCGGATGCGACACTGGCGGAGATTCGCCGCGAGCGTGAAGTGATGATGCTGACGGTGACGGAGAATCCGGACACGAACAATGTGACGGCGGCGAAGCGGGGATTCAGCCTTCAGATTTTCTCGATCGCGACGGTTGCGCCGCGG
The DNA here is from genome assembly GCA_041482675.1 of Tepidisphaeraceae bacterium. Classification (GTDB taxonomy): domain Bacteria; phylum Planctomycetota; class Phycisphaerae; order Tepidisphaerales; family Tepidisphaeraceae; genus JBGPEF01. Next base: position 8,572 of record JBGPEF010000067.1, read on the forward strand.
GAAACCGAGACTTTGATCCTGGCGTCGCGGACGCGGGTGGCCGATTCATTCAGAAATGTGCTCAATGAGCTGAAGAAGGCGGATGCGCGAATCCTTCAATCGCAGTTGAACGAGCAGGACAAGAATAACGTCGCGGGGATTCTGGATTTTGAGGTGACTCGGGCCAAGGAAGTGGATGTGAGGCAGGCGCTGGGGGCGGCGGGGGATCTGGTGTCGCGGACGGTGAATCGGTCTTCGGATACGGACCAGATGGTGGACAGCAAGGTCCGGCTCCAGGTCCGGCTGATGAGCTTTGACCGGCTGGTGGCGCGGGAGACGCAGACGATGGAAGTTGCAGCGCGCGATGTGGCGGCCGCGTATCACGCGCTGGCGTCGGCGGTGGCGGAAGTGGGGGGGCGGGTGATTCGATCCGAGCTGAATGTGCAGGAGCAGAACAACGTGAACGGCATCCTGGAGTTTGAAGTGCGGCGCGAGGACCGGGATAAGCTTCAGAAGGCGCTGGAGTCGGCGGGGACGCTCTTTTCGCGAGCGGTGACTCGCGCGGCGGACAATATCAACACGGTGGATAGTAAAATTCGCTTGCAGGTGCATCTCACGCATGTCGATCAGCTTCCGCCGCGGGAGCGGACGAAGATGATGGTGGAGGTGGCGGATGTGGATCGGGCGACGAGCAGTTTGATCGGGTCGATCACGGCGGCGGGGGGCAGGGTGATCGATACGGAGCAGTCGAAAGACAGCAATGGACAGATTCGCAGCCATGTGGTGGCCGAGGTGCCGCTGAGCAAGGCGGCGGATGTGCGGGGGCAGATTCGAGGGTTGGGGACGGATCGGATTAATGAATCTTCGACGAATCACCAGGCGCCGGAGGGGGAAGTGGCGCGGGCGCAGTTTGATGTGACGCTGGCGAATGCAGATTTGATTGTGGGAAGGGATGAGGGGCTGGGGAACGCTGTGAAGAGCGCGCTTTCGACCAGCGTGCGGGGGTTGTTGTGGAGTCTGCAATTCATCGTGGTTGGATTGCTGATCGTGGGGCCGTGGGCGCTGCTGCTGTGGGGGGGATGGAGGCTGTGGAGGAGGTCGAGGACGGTTTCGGCGGCGGCGTGAATACAGATTAACGGCAGAGACACAGAGACACAGAGAAGAGCTATGATTTTGAGCTACAATGGCATATGCTTTTTGAGGCTGCGCCATCGTAGCTCAATTGGCAGAGCAGCGGTTTTGTAAACCGCAGGTTACCGGTTCGATTCCGGTCGATGGCTGTGCTTGGCACTTCTTCGCACAGTCTCGATCATCACGTTCGCACTGACGCTTGCGACTTTCGCATTTGCCCAGACTCTGCCCACGCCGCCGGCGGGGTGGAAGCTGGAGGCGGTTTTGGCTGCGCCGGAGGTGAAGCATCCATCGGTGGTTTGTTGCGCGCCGGACGGGCGGGTGTTTGTGGCCGAGGATCCGATGGATATCAGCCTGCCCAAGGCGAGCGTGCCGGAGGGGCGGATTATCTGCATTCATTTGGATGGGCATCGGACGGTGTTTGCGGAGAAGCTGTATGCCGTTTTTGGCATGCAGTATCTCGATGGGAAGCTGTATGTGATGCACAATCCGAAATTCAGCGTGTTTGTCGATGACAATGGCGTGGGGCGGGACCGGGTGGATTTGATCGAGCAGACGAATCCCAAGCCGTGGGCGCTGGAGTGGAACGATCATGTGCCGGCGAATTTCAAGCTGGCGATGGATGGATATTTTTACATCGCGGTGGGGGATAAGGGATTATTTAACTGCGTGGGAAGAGATGGGAAGAGGATTGATTTGCGCGGCGGGGGGATCGTGCGGATGCGGCCGGATGGGATGGGGTTGGAGATTTATTGCACGGGGGTGAGGAATATTTTGGATGTGGCGATCAATGAAGAGGATGAGCTTTTTACTTACGACAACACGGACGAGCACGATTGGATGGGGCGATTTACGCACATGGTGGAAGGGGGGTTCTATGGGTATCCGCATGATTTCGTGCCGCGGCGGCCTTATACGCTGTGGATGATGGAGGATTTTGGCGGCGGGGCGGCGACGGGGACGATTTGTGATACGGAGGATGCGCTACCGGAGGAATATCGGGGGAATCTGTTTCTGGCGGATTTTGGCAAGCGGCAGATACTGCGGGTGGTGGTGAAGCGGGAGGGGGCGACGTATCGGGTGGTCTCGAAGACCGATTTGTTTACGAATGTTCCGGCGGAATTTCGGCCGGTGGGGATTTGTCTCGCGCCCGATGGGAAGAGCATTTACATGTGCGACTGGCAGCACGCGGACACGAAGGAGCAGGTGACGGTGGGGCGGCTGTTGAAGTTGAGCTATACAGGCAAGACATTTGATGTGGCAAAGCCGGCGTGGTTTGTGGCGGCGGCGCAGGGGAAGAAATCAGAGGCCACCGTCGCCGAGTTGGTTGAAGCGCTCTCGCATCCATCGCGCGAGGTGCGGATGGTGGCGCAGCGGCGGGTGGCGGAGAATCGCGATGCGATCAGGCCGTTGATTGAGCTCCTGCGAGATGAGGAATCGTCGCCGCAGGCGCGGTCGCACGCGATCTGGGCTCTGAATGCGATGGACGGCGGCAAGCCGGCGTGGGTAGCGATCGAGGCGGCGACGCGGGCGAAGGATGTGGCGGTGCGCAGGCAGTCGATACGGCAAATGGGAATGCGCGGGGCGGAGGGGAAACTATCCGTGATGCAGGCGTGGCTGGATCCGGAGCCGTCGGTGCGGGTTGCGGTGGCGACCGCGATCGGGCGAATTGGTGATGTGGGAATACTCGATGTGTTGGGGGCGATGCTCAAAGATGATGATCCGAATGTGAGATATTCCGCCTGGACTGCCATGAATCAAATCGGCCGCCGGGACGCAAAAGCATGGCGGCAGATTGTGGGGGATCTGGCGATTGCCAATGAACAACAGCGGCAGGGGATTATTTTTGCGCTGCGCGAGACATACGACCTGGCGCTGGTGAAAGAACTGGCTGACTTCGCGACCAATGCGCGTTCTCCGGCGGCGGCCCGCACGTTGGCAATCGGGCTGCTGGCGGAGGTGTGCTATCGCTACCCGCAGTGGAAAGGAGAGTGGTGGGCGTATCATCCAGCGCTTGCGCCAGCGCCTCAGAAGACGTCGGGATGGGAGGGGACGGCGATGGCGATGACGGCGTTGCGGGCGGGGCTGGATGACCGCGAAGCGCCGATTCGCCGGGCCAGCGTCGATGGGCTGGCATTGGTGCGGGATACGGGGAGCGGTGAGCAACTGCGCAAGATGTTTGCCACAGAGGCGGATCCGCGGGTGAAGCGGAGTCTGTTGGGAGCGCTTGGAGCGATGAAGGACCTGGAGGCGGCGGGGATCATTGCCGGCGTGCTTGGCGATGAGCTGGCGGAGGCGGAGCTGCTCGAGACCGCGATTGCGGCGGCCGGGGAAATCGGCAGTGAGGAATTTGTCCGGCCGCTGGCCGATCGGCTGAACGATAAAAACAAAACTCGAGCAATCGCCATCGTCAATGCACTGGCGAAAATCTCCGGTGATCCGGCGACCAAAGCCATCGCGGCTTCAATCGAGGATGTCAGCCCCGAAGTTAGGCTCCTGGCAGCGCGGGTGCTGGGGGAGCGGCGTTCGCGGCTGGCGGTGCCGCATCTGCTGGCGGTGGTGGATGATCCGGAAATTGGGCCGGTGGCCATCGCGGGGCTGGCGAGGATTCCAGACGCGCGGGCGCTGAAGATTTATCTGCGGGCGCTGGAGAGCAAGGATGCGGGGCTGCGGGAGCAGGTGCGGAATGCCATTGCCAAGATCGTCGATGAAGTTCTGCCGCAGCTTGAATTGCAGGCGGATAAATTGCCGCAGCAGGTGGTGGGGGAGTTGCAGAGGGCGCTGGCGAAGAATGAGCGGGCGCGGAAGGGGCCGATTTTTGCGATCAAGGTGAAGGTGGTGGAGGCGGGGGAGTATGAGGCGTTTGCGAAAAACTCTTCCGGTGACGCGCTGCGCGGGAGGAAGTTGTTTGAGGATTCGGAGGGGATGGGATGCGTGCGGTGTCATAGCGTGGGGGGAAAGGGCGGGAATATTGGGCCGGATTTGTCGGCGATTGGGGTGCAGTATTCGCGGGAGTTGCTGATCGAGAGCATTCTTTATCCGAGCAAATCGATCAGGGAGGGGTATCAGGTTTATACGATCAAGACCAAGGGCGGGGAGTGGTTTGACGGGTTGTTTAAAGGCGAAGTTGCTGGTGCGGTGCAGTTGCTCGATTCGGCCGGGGTGCTGCACTCGATTCTCAAATCGGACATCATCTCGCAGCGGGCGAGTGCGATTTCGCTGATGCCGGAGAGCCTGCAATCGGCATTGTCGCTGGAGGAATTCGCCGACCTGATCGCCTATCTGCAATCGCTCAAGGGACGTTAGCGGGTTTTTTCCAGCGCCGCCTGCACCTGCTTGAGCGTTTCCTTCGCAAACGCATTGTCCGGATCGATGCTCAGGACCGTTTCCAATTGCAGGCGGGCCTGGCCGAGGTTTCGCTGATGGAGGAAAAGGCGGGCAAGATTGATATTGGCGTTGATGTCGTTGGGATTGACGCGGATGGCGTTGTAAAAGTGGCGGGATGCCAGGTCGAGCTTGCCCTGGCTGGCGTAAATCATTCCCAGATTATTGTGGGCGCGATAGTGATCGGGATCGACGCGGAGGACGGTCTGGAATTCATCCATAGCCTCGGCAATTTTTCCCTGGCCGGCCAGGACGTTGGCGAGATTGAAGTGAGCTTTGGCGTTGTTCGCATTCAGCTCGATGGCCCGGCGCAGCTCCCTGGTGGCTTCATCGGTCCGGCCGGATTTCACAAGGGCGGCCGCCAATCCCGTGCGCAGACTGGAATCGTCGGGCGAATACTTGAGAAGATTCTGGCAGCGGGCGATGCTGTCGGGGATGCCGTAATTCTTGAGATAATCCTGGAAAAGCAGCGCGAACTCTTCGCGGTTTTTGGGGACCAATTGCAGCCACAACTCGCCCATCTCATCGGTTGACTCCAGACCATATCGCACCTGCTTTGGCGGATGGCTGGGGTTGCGGATGTTGTCGCTGGAATTGTCGTAGGTATAGCGCATCGCCACTTTCGTCCCCTTGGGCAGCGACATGGGTTTGGCGTAGCGATAATCGCCCTGCCAGTTGAAGTCCCAGTTTTTGATGAGAATCAGCGGCCGCTGCGAGCCGTCCGGAAGCGTGGCGGTGCCCTGGAGCTCATGGCCAAGATAATGGGCGTGGGGGAGAATTCCGGTCAGGTCGGCATCGACGGGGAGGGTATAGGAACTCTCGATGACGTAATTTTTCTCACCGGCGGGAATGTCGATGGCGGTGGAGCGCAACACGAGCACGAATGGGAATTGCGTCGGGGGCTTGTCGGTGAAATAGAAGCCGACGGTGGATTGGATGGGCTGCGGCTTGCCGCCGGGCCGCATGTGTATTTGCAGGACCATGTCGGCGCCCTTGGGCAATCGCCACGAGCGCGCCTCGGTGCCCAGGGAGGGCTGTTTACCTGGCTGCCAGCTGAGGAACTGGCCACCGGGCCCGCCGACATCCTCGCCGGCATCCATTCCGGGATAGCCGACCTCCGGGTCTTGAGCATCGCTGCGCCGCGCCGAGCCGGAGCTGTCGAACATGATGAAAGAGTGGTGCACGACCTGCTTGTTTCCGGCGTGCAATTCGACGGTGCGGACCCAGCGCTGAGTGGTTATGGGGAGCGGAACGACGAAGTTGCGATAGATGTCTTTCCCGTCGGCCGGCAGCGTATAGGGCTGCGGCATCTGGACGATCAGATCGGGCTGGCCAAGCTGCCAGCCTTCTTTCCATGGAGATGGTGGGGGCGATTTTGCGGGCTTTCCTTCGGCGACGCCGTCTTTCACCCATTGCTGGATGAGCTGGATTTGCTCATCGCTTAAGCGCCGCTCATCGGCGAATTCTCCGAAGCCGTGCTCCGGGAGCCAGGGGGGCATGAAGCGGGCTTGGGTGACCTTGGCGATTTGCGTGGCGTGTTTTTTTACATCGTCATACGTCAGCAGCGCGAATGGAGCGGATTCGCCGGGATGATGACAGACGGCGCAGTTCTGCGCGATGATGGGGGCGATGTTCTGGTGATAGGTGACAGCGCCAGAAGAGGATTTTGAGTCCTTGCAGCCGGTGAGAGTGGATGAAGTGAGCGCGCAGGCCGCCAGAGCAGCCAATCCGATACAGATCAGAATTGAGCGCCGGCCGAAGCTCATTTCACATCCGCGATAAAACAGCCGATGGCCGGGCCGCCGGCGGCGGGTGCTGGCTTAC
>JBGPEF010000068.1:0-14857 GCA_041482675.1 Tepidisphaeraceae bacterium
CTTCGACTTCAAATGCGACATCTACATGGGCGCGGAGGATGTCCGCCGCCAGAGCCTCAATGTCTTCCGCATGAAGCTGATGGGCGCCAACGTGATCGAGGTGCATTCGGGCAGCAAAACTCTAAAGGATGCTCTGAATGAAGCCCTGCGCGACTGGATGGGCAGCGTCGAGCACACCCACTACATCATCGGCTCGGTGGCCGGGCCGCACCCCTTCCCGATGATGGTCCGCGATTTCCAGGCCTGCATCGGCCGCGAAACCCGCACGCAATGCATGGCCGCCGAGGGGAAATTGCCCGACGCCATCATCGCCTGCGTCGGCGGCGGCTCGAACGCGGCCGGCATCTTCTATCCCTTCATCGAGGAAACTTCGGTGAAACTGATCGGCGTCGAAGCCGGAGGCCGCGGCAGCGCCCTCGGCCAGCACGCCGCCACGCTTTCCTTCGGCAAGCCCGGCGTGCTGCACGGCTCCATGTCCTACGTGCTCCAGGATGAGGATGGCCAGACCGCCGATGTCCATTCCGTCTCCGCCGGCCTGGATTATCCGGGCGTCGGCCCCGAGCATTCCTATTGGAAGGACAGCGGCCGGGTAGAATACGTCTCCATCAGCGACGCCGAGTCGCTCGACGCGTTCCGGATGCTCGCCGAACTGGAGGGAATTCTCCCCGCGCTGGAATCAGCGCACGCCATCGCCCAGTTGGCCAAAGTCGCCCCAAAAATGGGCCGCGACAAGCTGATCGTCGTGAATCTCTCGGGCCGGGGCGACAAGGACTGTCAGGAAGTAGCGCGGCTGATCGCCAAATGAAACTCAACTTCGGGGGGGAAATTGAACTCGACAACTTGGAGCCGTCTATTTGGGGCGGCGTACATGCAGCAGCAAAGGCAGCGACGTGGGATTACCGGCCTCGCGGGCCTTGGCGTGGCACAGCCGGTCCGTCTCGCCCACGTTGAGGGCACAACTGATGAAAATCTGCCGCTCACTCTGCCCCTCGGGAATGAGCACGCCGTTGAGCCCAATGTCGGCCACGATGATGCCGTGGGGCAGATTGTCCACGTCAAACGAGATCGGGCCGGCGGTGCCGTTGCGGGTGATCTTGAGCATGGCGGAGATCATCGCGCCCGGCGCGATGGTGAGTTCGAAGGGTTTGAATGCAGGTTGAGTGGTGGGGCGCGTGGAGGGATAGATATTCTCTTTGCTCGCGCCGATGTAGGGTTGCGTCGTCGGCGCTGCATGCCCGGGTGCAAAACCGACTTCCTGCCACACCGGTTCAAGTGCAACCAGCAACCCCGGATTTCCGCCAGCGCGATTGAGCCGCGGAAAGTCATTCACCGGCTTGCTCATCGGTTTGCCGTCAATCATGGCCGTGGCCGTGAGCTTGGTTTTCGCATTCGCCGCCGGCATCGCCGCGTCCGGCGCGGCCCACAGCGTCCCCAATGCGCTGGTATGCCCGGCCTCGATCAGAAGCGGCGTGGAAATGACAAAACCGGCCGGAATATCCGTGATATTGACGGTGATCGCGCCTTCAAAGCCATCCATCCGATCCGCGCGGACGCTGAACGATCGGCCGCTCCCGGCCGGAATGCTCGCATTAACGCCTTCGAGCACCACATTGAAATCAGGCTTCGCCTCCCGAACCGTGAGCCGATAGACAAAGCGATCTCCCGAGAATCCCCGCACATCGCTGACGCGCACCAGATAACTTCCATCCGCCGGCGGCGTGAAAATCAGCCGCGAGTCGCTCCCAAGCTGCCGCAGACCATCGTCATCGTTCGCATAATGAAGCGGAATCACCGGCAGTCCGGTTGCCGGGAATTTGGAGCCCGGCGGAAGCGGCTCGACGATGTAGGCATGCTCATCCAGCGCGTGGGCGGTGGCGCTGGTGTCGAAATAACAGCGGCGCTTGCCCGACGAGAGGTAAAAGTTGTATTCCGAATCCGGCCCGCGCGGGGCCAGAAACAACTTCACCACCTCGCCCTGCATGTAGAGAAACTGGTTGAGCTCCATCTCCTCCCAGTTCTGAAGCCGCGCCCCGCCGGCCGCCGCGTCGAAACCGCGAAACGTGATGTAGGAATCGCGCACCGCTTTGAGGATCACCCGCTCGACAGGCCGCCCATCCGGATGCAGCACCTCGATCCTGGTATCCACCGGCGACCCCCTGCGGGCGGCGAGGGTTTCAATCACATACTGCTGCCCCTTTTTCGCTTCGAAGCGATAGAGATCAACGTCGATTTCGCCCGGCCGGGTCGTCGGGCCGATTCGGCCATTGATGTTGGCGGGGATGCTGATCGGTGTGGCCTTCTCGGGAGTGTCGTTGGGCTCAATCTCCAGCGGCTCCGGTGTGCCACTCACCATCACCTTGATGCTGCGGCGCGTGCGATAGGTTGCGGGATCGAGCGGCACATCCATCTCCCCGGCCGCCGATGCTTTCAATGGCACGATCGCACTGGCGAGGTTAAAGCCCGCGAGCTGGATATTGCCCTGCGAATTGGCGGCGACGGCAATCGGATGGGCAGCGGTGACATACGCGAACGGGCCGACCGAGAGTCGATAAAAATGCTCCGCCGACGAGCCGGCCAGCAGATCGGTCGCGCGGATGATATAGCGCCCAGGAGACCCAAACGTGTGGGCGAGCAGCGGATCGGCATCGTTGTCGAAATGATTGCTGGAAGCGAGAACTCGCCCGGTTTGATCGAGCAATGTCAGCACCACATCGGCCTTGGACCCGATTCGCTGCGCCGCCGCGTCAAAGACAACCGTCTGTCCGGCGGCCGCATCGAACGCGAAACAATCAGCATCGCCGCGACGGTCAAATTTTCCCCAGAAGCTCACGCCCATATTCCCGCTGGCCGCGCTGGCGACAGTAGCAGCGGCGGGGGAGTCATTGGGCTCGGTTTCGACCACCTGCGGAATCGTATCAATGATCAGCTTCTGTGCCGTGCTCGTCCCGCCGCCGGTGGTGATGCTGATGTCATACGAGGCGGGAGAAAGATCGGCGGGAGCGGTGATTTCCGCCCAAAGAAGCTCCGCCCGGCCGGCATCGTCGGCCAGAAGTTTCCCAACCAGCCGTGCATCAGAAGTTTTAATGTTCGTCGCCGTGGCCAGATTCTTGCCGGTGATTTTGAGTTTGATCGTCTGCCCGCGCTGCATCCCGCGCGGCTCCAAAGCAGTGATTTCCGGCTTGGGCGGCGGAATAATTTTTCCCGTCGCCATGTCGTAATAATTGATCGCGCCATCAAGCCTGCCCACCGCGGCCGCCTTGTCATCGCTCACCAGTGCCAGCGCTGTGGGCCAGTCAGCCTGATTGGGAAGCGCGATGCGCGGCGTCATCGTCTCGCTGTTCCAGACCTTGACTGTCTTATTATCCGCGCTGGAGACGATCGTCTTGCCATCCGCCGACCACGCCAGTCGGAGAATGGCCCCTTCGTGGGCAAACTGCGCGAACTGAATCGAATTCGATCCTTCGGTGGCGGCCGCGCTGATGTTCCAGATGCGAATGCGATTATCCACGCCCCCGGCCGCGACCCGCTTTCCATCCGGACTGAACGCGACGGCGTTGAGGTCCTTCAGCGATTCGGAAAATGTGTCCAGTCGCTTGCCGCTGGCAACTTCCCAAAGCTTGAGCGTCCGATCCGCGCTGACGCTCGCCAGTACTTTGCCATCGGGCCGAAAGGAAAGATCCGTCACCGCGCCGTTGTGCCCTTCGAGTTGCTGAATCGGCTTACCCTGGGCGATGTCCCAGAGGATGATTTTCTGATCGTAGCTGCCGGTGGCGAGGATCTGGTTGTTGGGAGAAATGGCCACGGCGTACATCGCATCCTTGTGACCATCAAACGACTTGACCAACTCGCCGGTAGCGCTCTTCCAGACTCGTGCCTGGCCGAGCCGGGCGGGCTGTCCCCCGGCCGCGGCGATGAGCGTGCCATCGGTGGAAAAGGAGACATCGTTGATTCTTCCAATCGGCGCTTCGATGCGGCGGATCAGCCCGCGCGATTCGGGCGAGACAAGTTCGATATTGCCATCGCGGGAAATGGCCAGAAGCTTTTGCGAAGGAGCATACGCGGCCGAATAGATCGAGCGCGGCGGGGCAACCTTGGGAGTGATTTTTGGAAACACCGGCTGCGTGGCCGCAATGGTTTCACCGGCCTGCGGCGCCGGAGCGCCCGCGTCGATCCAGGCGCGGATGATGGCGATTTCCTGCGGGCTGAGCTTGTCACCCTTCTTTGGAGGCGGCATGAACGGCTTTTTGGTGTGCTCGATCTGCACAACCAGGATGCTTTCACCCGCTTTGCCCGGAATGATGACCGGCCCGCTGTCGCCTCCCTTGAGCAGGGTCTGATGCGTCTCCAGAATCAGCCCGCCTTCCTGTTCCTTGGAGTCATGACAACTCAGGCAGTGCTGGGCAAAGATGGCGCGGACCTGTGAGTAGGTGGGCTTGGGCGCGGCATCAGCGGCAAAAGCGGGCGCAGCAACCAAAAGAATCGCGAGAACAGATTTCATGTCAGTGATTGAAGAGAAATTCGTTGCAGCTCAGGATGCTCCAGTAGAAATCTTCGATCGCCTGGCGTCGCTCCGGATCTTTTGTTTCTAACAGGATCGCCACGATGCGCGATTTCTCATCCGGCGTGGGAAGCCGCGCCAGAGCGGCCAGATAAGCCTCCTCAACGATCTTCTCGTTGGGCGCCTTCGCCGCCAGCGCCTGCTCGATCCGATTCCCCTTCTGCTCCAGCTTCTTGTTGATCGTGTCCCCGTTGGCAATGTGCAGCACCTGGGCCATCGAGGGATCGATGGTCCGCTCGCATTCGCACGTAATGCTCCGCTCCGCGCGCCCGAAAGCCTTGAGGAAATAAGAATCGATGTTCGAATCCGGAAGCTGAGTCGCCCGCCACCCCTCGGGAAAATCTTTAAAGCTGGTCGGCGCGCCCGCCACCTGGCTGAACGCATCCAGCATCACCTCGGCCATGATCCGCCTCGGGTAATAGCGCGAATAAAATCGTGTATCCCCCTGATTCTGTGGCGTCGGTTTGCTAGATCGCTGATACGTGTCCGACTGAAGAACCAGCCGCATGAGCGACTTGAGATCGTATTTGTTCTCCACCAGATAATTGGCTAGCGCCCCCAGCAATTTCTCATTGCTGGCCGGATTGGTCAGGCGCATGTCATCGACTTTGACCACCAGTCCCACCCCCAGGAAGTTGGCCCAGACGCGATTGGTAATCGCGCGGGAGAAATAGGGATTCTCTTTGGCCACCAGCCAGTCGGCGAAATGCTCGCGGCGGTCGGCCGGTGAATCGATGTCGATCGGCTGCGCATCAAGCGCTCGCGGCGGCTGCGGCTTGCCGGTAAGCGGCTGAATCAGATTCCCTTCCGTGGCGGCAAAGACAATCTGCCCTTCGCCCGGCCCGTTCTTGACGCGCACCCGAGCGAAAAGGTTGGCCATGCCAAAATATTGGTTGTTGGTCCACTTCTCGAGCGGATGGTTGTGACAGTGGGCGCACTGGACGGACATGCCCAGCATGGCCTGCGACAGGGTCTCCGACATTTCGGTCGGATCTTCGTGAAGGATGTAAAAATTGGCCGCGCCGTTTTCCAGCGTGCTGCCCTTCGCGGTCACGAGCTGGCGGGCAAATTGGTCCCACGGCGTATTCGCGGCCACCTGGTCGCGCACCCAGTTGTAATAGGCCCACATGGCCTGCGGCTTCAGCTTCCGGCTGCTGACCAGAAGCAGGTCCGACCATTTGTATGACCAGTAGTCCACAAACTCCGGCCGCGCCAGCAGCGATTCGATCAGCCGATCGCGCTTGTCGGGCGATGGATCGGCCAGGAATTTTCTGGTTTCGTCGATGCTGGGCAGGACACCGATGGTGTCGAGAAACGCGCGGCGGATAAATTCCGAATCCGAAGCAATCGGAGACGGCGCCAGGTTCAGCGCCTGGAGTTTTTCCAGCACCAGCTCATCAATGAAATTGCGGTGATTGGTTTTCGCGAACAAATCGGCCGCAAGATCATTCTTAAACGGCGCCGTAACCGTCGCCGTGGCGATCTTGCTCAGATACCACGCCGTGATCGCCCCTTCGCCATAACCGGCAATCTTGAGCTGCCCGGTTTCGCTGACGGAGGTAACCGTCGATTCGGTGGAGGTCAGCTTGGTCCAGCGGGTGACATCGCTGGTGGTGCCATCGCTGAAATGGGCCAGCACAATGAGCTGCTGCTCCATGTTCGGCTTGAGCACGACCTTGTTGGGAATGATTTCGATCCCCTGGATCTGCACATCCGATTCACTCGGCGGCGGCGTGCCGGCCGCGATCCACTCGGCCAGGATGCGATACTCCAGCGAGTCGGGTTTGAACCGCTCGCCGCCCTTGTGCGGCACGGATTGAGTTGGCTTCAGCAGCAGAAGGCTCTGAGTCGGATCGCTGAGATTGATTCGCCGGCCCAGCGCCTGGCGAGTAATCGTCCGCCAGTCGCCTTCATCGTCAAAGCCGCGGAGCGAAAGCTTGAATCCATTCTGCCCGGCGGCCGCCCCGTGGCACGCGCCAGTGGAGCAACCAGCGCGCATCAAAATCGGCTGGACGTGATTGCGAAAACTCCAGGCGAACGGTTTGTCCATTGAAGTCACAGTGACTTCGGATTTGGCAGTCTGGTTATTCGAGGTGACGGTGATGGTGGCTTTGCCGTTGGCGATGGGAACAGCCAGTCCGTTTTCGATCTTGACGATCTTCTCATCGGAGGAGGAGAAGGTGGTGTTTTTGTCGATGGGGATTTGAGCGACGTTGTGGTTGTCGCGTTGTTGTTCGACGAGGAGCGATTGGCGCGATTCGGGGCCGGAGAGGGTGAAGGTAGTCGGGAATAGAGTGAGGTTCTCGGCAGGCGCGCCCAGCGTGTGGTGCGGCAAGCCGCACCCTACCAGGAGGGCGAATACGATGAAGTGAGCCAACCGCATCAGAACAATTCCTTGATCTCGCGTGTGCCGAAATTGACGACGGGAAACGGCCGGGATTGCGGCCCGGGCAGTTCAGTTTCCAATTCAACCCCCAGGCTGTGATAAATCGTGGCCACCACTTCCGCCGGTGTGACCGGCCGTTCCGTCGGATATGCCCCCTTATCATCACTCTTGCCCACCACTCTTCCGCCTTTCACGCCCCCGCCCGCAAAATAGACCGTCCAGCATTGCGGCCAATGATCGCGCCCCCCGGCCGGATTGATCCGCGGCGTGCGGCCAAATTCGGCCAGATTGCAAACCAGCGTCTTGGGCAGCAGTCCCCGCTTATCCAAATCCTCAATCAGCGCGCTATACCCCTGGTCATACATCGGCGCCACGATTTCCTTCATCCCCGTGATCGAAGTAAACGGCTTGGAGCCGTGAATGTCCCAGGTGATCTCATCAAAAACCGTGATGAAAGTATTGAGCGTGATAAAGCGAACCCCCGCCTCAACCAGCCGCCGCGCCAGCAGACAGCATTGCCCAAATCGGCTCATTCCATATCGCTTGCGAACATCCTCGGGCTCCTTGCTCAGGTCAAACGCATCACGCGCCTTCTTGCTGGTCATCAGCTTAAAAGCGGACCTAAAATTGGTATCCATCAGCTCAGCGCTTTCGCTGCCTTCGAAATTTTTCACCGTGTCATCAACGATATCCCGCAGCTTCTGCCTGCGCACAATTCGCGCCTCGCCAATCGAAGTAGGCGGAAGCAGATCGGGAACTTTGAAATCAGCCTTGGATGGATCGGAATTAAGCACAAACGGATCAAACGCCTTGCCCAAAAATCCCGCATCCTGCCCGTGCGGCATCGCCCCGCCGGTATTTCCCATCGCCTGCGGCAGGATGATATGAGCCGGAAGCTCGTTCCTCGGTCCCCTTAAGTATGTCAGCGCACACCCCGCATGCGGCGTGTTGATCCCCCCGGTGAACAGCCGCCCCGTCTGCATCATCTGGTGCCCGGTGTCGTGCACGGCCGCCGCCGTATGGTTCATGGAGCGAACCAGCGAAAACTTATCCGCGATTTTCGCGTGCAGCGGCAGCAATTCCGTCAATTGAATATCCGGCGACGCCGTCCTGATCGTTTTAAACGGCCCGCGAATCTCCGCCGGCGCATCCGGCTTGGGATCAAACAAATCCACCTGGCTGGGCGCGCCCAGGTTAAAAATCATGATCACCGCATGATCATCATGGTCCTTTTTGACCGCCCCCTGGGCCTGATAAGCCATGAGCTGCGGAAGCGTCAGCCCCAACGCCCCCAGCGCCCCGACCTGAAGGAAATCGCGCCGGGTGACACCGTCGCAAGTGGTTGTAGAACCTTTACCTGTGATTGTTAGCATGTCTGGCCGCCCGTAAGGAATCGATTTGAATGCAAGCCACCGGCACCGCCTGCGCCGGCCCGCTTCGCGAGTATTCCTGAGGATACCGTAATTTTCATACTGGAGCAATTTGAATCCGTGGCCCGATAAGCCGGACAATGACAAAAAAAGGCACAGGTTTGGCTCAAAAACCTGTGCCCTTCACGAATTGATTTCCCTGATTACTTAGCTCACCGCTTCTCAGCTCACCGCGCCAGCTCCCGGCCGCGCTCAGCCGGCTTGTCCTTTCGATCCTGGCGGATCTGACGAAGCTCGTCAATCAGCATGTCCAGCTTGTCTTCGACGGTACGCAGACGTCGCTCCTGATCATTGTCCCCTGCCGGCAGCCCCACCGCCGGCAGCCCCACCGCCGGCGGCATCAGCGGCCGCGGTGCTCTGCCCATCCTGGCGCTGGTGTACGGCCGAGGGAAGAAGGTCTCGGGTTTCGGCGGTGCAACCAGGACGCCTTCCATAGTTACCCCCACCTCGACCGGCAGATTGTTTTGGTTCGGATTCCGGGTGTGGACATTCCTAAGTTCCGCCAGCCGTGCCTGCGCCTGTCTGAGCCGGGTGGTGAGCTGGGCAATTTCAACGGCCGTCGCCTGCAATTCCTGCTCGAGCGCCCGCGCCTCGCGCTGGGCCGCCGCGTTGGGGTCCGCTTCAACAGTCGCCACCACTGGATCGACAGCCGCAGTCGCCGGCGCTGCTGTCTCGGGCGTCGCCTGGCCAAATGGATTTATTCCCGGCAGCGCAGGCGGCTGCGGTTTTTCCTGTTGCGCCAGCGTAGCCGACAGCGGCAGCAGGATCGCCGCCAGCGCGCAGATCATCGAGAATCCCGTCCACCCCAGCGCCCGCGGCGCATCGTGTTGCTTGATCATAAGGAGTCTCCTTTTCAGATCGTGAAACTCACCCATCGGGCTGGCCAGCACCGGCACGGCCAGGGGAGCTTTGGATACAAAATCAATCGCCTCCATCAGCGCCATCGCGTAATCCCGCGCCGCCCGCGGCAATGTCCACACCACCCACGCATCGCAGCACTGCTCTTCGGCCTCGCGCAATTCATGCCTCGCCCACCACGCAATCGGGTTCCACCAGAACAGGATCGTGACCAGCAATTCCAGCCCCCGAATCCAATGATCCCCGCGGCGATAGTGCGCCAGCTCATGCAGCAACAGCGTCGATCGCTGCGCATCGTCCAGGCGATCCCACAAGTTTGCTGGAATCAGCAAACGCGCCGGCCCCGCGAACGCCCACAGCATTGGACAGAGCGGCCCGGGCACGAACCACACCCGCGGATATCGCGAAATCCCCAGCCGCGCTCCCAAAGCGCGGGCGAGTATCTGCACATGAGCCGGCGCTGGATCCGCAAATCCCAGCAACTTTGAAAACCGCCGCAACCGCGCGCTGATAATCAACGCGCAAAGCACCGACCCGCTCATCCAAATAATCATCAACCCCTGCGAGACGCTCAACCGCGGCCACTGCCACCCCGCCGCCACGGGCGCTTGAATTGTCTCCTGTAGGGTGCGGCTCGCCGCACCGCGATCTACAACCAACTCCCCCTCCCCCTGCGGAATTTCCATCGGCTCCGCTTGTGCCGAAGCCACCGTCATCGGCGCTGGTTCCGTCGGCGGCAGCGACAAATTCGACGGCGGCAGAATGTGCGTGGGAATTTTCTCCGGCGGCATCAGCGGCACCGCGATATTCCACAGCGGCGGCGTAATCAATTTCAAAAGGACAACGAGCCACAATGCGTGCGAAAGCGCCGGCCGCCGAAACGTTCGCGATACAGCCAGCGCCGCCAGCGCCAGCATCGCCGCCAGCAGCGTGTTCGACAGCGCAACTCGGACCAGCCAGTCCACCGTCTACTCCTTCGAACCCTTTTGAGACCTTTGCTTTCCCGCCGACGCCGGCTCATCGATCAATTCGCGCAGCGCCCTTCTCTCCGCATCCGTCAACTTCCGCGCCCGCGCCAGATGGCTGAGAATCGGCGCCAGCGACCCTCCGCACAACTTGTCCGCCACCGCCCGCAGCCGCCGGCCAATCAGCTCATCCCGATTCACCGCCGGTGAGAATTGATGCACAAAAAGCGAGCGGTCCCGCCGCACAAATCCCTTCGCTTCCATCCGCTCCAGTTGTTTCTGCACCGTCGCGTATTGAATGGTCCCTGGTTTTGGATGAATCGCATCCGCGATCTGCCGGATGGGCGCTTTCCCCTGCTCCCACAGCACCTGGAGTATCGCCAGTTCTGCTTCGGTAATATCCTGCGGCGTGCGGGCCATGCGAACTCTCTCAGTCTGATTGTCTGCAATCTAAGACAATAAGACTTAGATGTCAAGAACGATTTTCAGTTTCCTGTTCGCGCGGGTAGCCTCCCCACATGGCGCTCCCATGAACATCGCCCGCATGCTCTCAACCATCGCCGAGGAACGCGGCCGGGAAACCGCCATCATCGATGTCCTGCGCGGCCAGGTGCGGCGGGTGAGCTTCGGCGAGCTTGAATTGGCCGCGCGCTCCGCCGCCGCCATGCTTTCGGCCGATGGACTGCGCGCCGGCGATCACGTCCTCATTCTTCAGCCCATGTCGGCCGAGCTCTATGTCGCCCTGCTGGCGATGTTTCGACTCGGCCTTGTGGCGATGGTCCTCGATCCATCCGCCGGCGCGAAACACGTCGCCCGCTGCTGCACCATTCAGCCACCCCGCGCCCTGATCGCCTCCAAACGCGCCCATCTCCTTCGCCTCCGCATCAGCGCCCTCCGCCGAATCCCCATCAAATATTCCATCGGCGGAAAAGCCCTCTTCACCCGCGCCTGGGAAAAACTCTCCTCATTTCGCCCCGATGCGCATCCCTACGACTGCGAATTTGACACCCCCGCCCTCCTCACCTTCACCAGTGGCAGCACCGCAACTCCCAAAGCCGCCGTGCGCTCCCATGGCCTGCTCCTCGCCCAGCGCACCGCGCTAAAAGAAGCTCTCGGATTAGAGCCCGGCCAAATCGATCTGACCACGCTGCCGATTTTTACCTTGGCGAACCTCTCCTCCGGCGTGTGCAGCATCATTCCCGATGCCGACCTTCGAAAACCCGCCAAAATCAACGTCCCCCCCATCCTCCGGCAGATCGAAGTGGATCGCCCCCAATCCACCGTCGCCTCCCCCGCGCTGCTCGAGCGCATCGCCGATCATTGTCTGAAACAAAAGATGACCCTGAGCAGCTTCCAGCACATTTTCACCGGCGGCGCACCCGTCTTTCCAAAATTGATGCGCAAGCTAAAGGCCCTCGCCCCCCAGGCCGAAATTGTCGCCGTCTATGGTTCAACCGAGGCCGAGCCCATCGCTCACATCGGTTTTCACGAGATGACCGACGCCGATCTGGCCGCGATGCAGCAGGGAAAAGGCCTGCTGGCCGGAACGCCGGTGCCGCAAATCGAGCTGCGCATCCTCCGTCAGAAATGGGGCAAACCCATCGCTGATTATTCCGAGTCCGCCTTCAGCAAAGACTGCCTGCGCGCCAACCAGCCCGGCGAAATCGTCGTCCACGGCGACCACGTCCTCCAGGGATATTTGCGAGGCATCGGCGATCAGGAAACCAAGTTCCGCGTCGCCGGCCGCGTCTGGCATCGAACCGCCGATGCCGGATATCTCGACGATGCCGGCCGCCTTTGGCTTTTGGGCCGCTGCGAGGCGCGCATCGAAGACAGCCGCGGCGAGCTCTATCCATTTGCCGTCGAGTGCGCTGCCCAGGAAGAGCCCGCCGTGCGCCGCGCAGCCCTGGTCGCGGTAGGGGGGCGACGCGTGCTGGCAATCGAGCAGGAAAACCAGCCGCAATTGGCCGATCTCAAGTACAAACTCGGCTGGGCCCAGCTCGATGAGGTGCGGCGGGTCAAAAAGATTCCCATGGACAAGCGGCACAACGCCAAAGTCGATTATCCTGAACTTCGCCGCATGATGGAGCGCTAAACAAGGTGTAGCGCCCACAGCGCCCCGCTGCTGTACAATCCACACGGGCCGGGCCGCGTATGAAGGGTTTTTGAATGTCCACGCACCACCGCCACGCCAACGATTTCCTTCAGCGGGTGCTGCGTTCGCGCTCGATCGAGCAGCTCCAGGGCGAGCTTTCCCCCAAGCTCCACGAAGGTCCCGCCAAAGTCCTCGGCAGCTCGGTGCTCAGCGACGATGCCATCCGCCGCCGATATGAATTGATTGGCGATGCCGATGCGATCCGTGCTGAGTTGTTCGACGAATGGACCCAGCGCCGCAAGGATGCCTACGAGCACAGCATCGAGAATTTCATCGGCACGGTGAAGCTCCCCGTCGGCCTCGCCGGTCCGCTGCGCATCAATGGCCTCTGCGCCTAGGGCGATTATTACATTCCCCTCGCCACCACCGAGGCCGCGCTGGTCGCCTCCTATTCGCGCGGCTGTCAGGTCATCAACGAGGCCGGCGGTTGCACCGCCATGCTCCTCAATGAAGGCCTCTCGCGAGCGCCGGGTTTCGTGTTCGCGGGACTGAAAGAAGCCGGCACCTTCCTCATCTGGGTCATCACCAAGCTCGAAGAATTCCGCACCGTCGCCCAAGCTACCACGCGCTACGGCAAGCTCATTGACATGTCCATTTCCGTCGAAGGCAACCACGTCTATCTCGTCTTCGAGTTCACCACCGGCGACGCAGCCGGCCAGAACATGATCACCATCGCCACCCAGGCCATCTGTGATTACATCATCAAGAATTCCCCGGTAAAACCGCTCACCTGTTTCGTCGAGGCCAATCTTTCCGGCGATAAAAAAGCCAGCGCCGCCTCATTCGTCTCCGTGCGCGGCAAGAAAGTCAGCGCTGAAGTGTCGCTCAGCGGCGAGCTGGTCCACCGCAAGCTTCACACCACCCCCGCGAAAATGTGCGACTATTGGCGCATGTCCGCCATGGGCGCGATTCTCTCCGGCACCATGGGCGTCCAGGGCCATTTCGCCAACGGCCTGGCCGCGCTCTACATCGCCTGCGGCCAGGATGCCGCCTGCGTCGCCGAATCCGCCGTCGGCACCACGCGCATGGAAGTCACCGCCGATGGCGGCCTCTATACCGCCGTCACCTTGCCCAATCTCATCGTCGGCACCGTCGGCGGCGGCACCATGCTCCCCACCCAAAAAGCCTGCCTCGACATCCTCAAGCTCTCCGGCCCCGGCAAGGCTCAGGCGCTCTCCGAAGTCTGTGCCTCGATGGCCCTTGCCGGCGAACTGTCAATCATCGCCGCCCTTTCCTGCGGCCATTTCACCCGCGCCCACGAGCGCCGAACCCGGGCCCGCCACAACGGGCAGCCCCGCCCATGACGACTCAGACCGAAACTGCACCCAGGCCACCACTCATGAGCCGCTGGTGGACCTATCAACGCGAACGCTTCCCCATCTTCGGCCACGGCCTGCTCATCGCCGCCTTCAGCTCCTCGGCCGTTTCCTATTCCGCCCTCCTTCGCGGCCATTCCCCCCGCCTCCTCTCCATCGCCGTCGCCTTCATCACCTGCTTCCTCTTTTTCCTCCAACTCCGCATCGCCGATGAGTTCAAGGATTTCGACGAGGACAGCCGCTATCGCCCCTATCGCCCCGTCCCGCGCGGATTGATCAAACTCCGCGAGCTGGGAATCGTCTTCGTCATCGCCGCCGCGATTCAATTCGCGCTCGCGGCCGCGCTCAATTGGAAGCTCCTCGCGGTCCTCGCGCTGGTCTGGGTCTATCTCGCCCTGATGAGCCGCGAATTCTTCGTCCGCGATTGGCTGAAAAAACGCCCCTTCACCTACATGTGGACCCACATGCTCATCATGCCGCAAATCGATTTCTACGCCACCGCCACCGATTGGCTGCCCACCGGATCACTGCCCCCGCGCGGCCTGATGCTGTTCCTCTGGGTATCCTTCTTCAACGGCATGGTGATCGAAATCGGCCGAAAAATCCGTGCCCCGCAGGATGAAGAAGAAGGCGTCGATACCTACAGCCGCGTCTGGGGCCGCGCTGGAGCAATCGCCGCCTGGCTCATCGCCATCGCCCTCACCGCCGCCTTCGCACTGATGGCCGCCTGGCGAATCCACTTCCTTCTATTCGCCGCGATTTTCCTGACCATCCTCGCCATCTCCGCAATGGTCATCGCCCTCCGTTACCTCTCCTCACCCTCCACCTCGCGCGCCAAAGCCGTCGAAACCATGTCCGGAATCTGGACACTGATGATGTACTTGAATCTCGGCCTCCTTCCCCTGGCCGCCTCCGCCCTGGGCAAACGCTGATGAACCCGCCCTCGCAACTGATCCTCGATCCGCAGACCGCCCCCGCAGATGCCCCCTGGGGCGGCAAAGGCCGCGCCCTTTATCGCCTCGGCAAAGCCGGATTCCCTGTCCCCCAATGGTTTGCCATCTCTCCCGATGCTCATTCGAAGGATGGCGTCACTCCCGAGCTGCGCGACGCAATCAAATCCGCGCTGAAACAGATCGCGGCCGACGGCGAAAAACTCGCCGTCCGATCCTCCGCCGGCGATGAAGACGGC
>JBGPEF010000069.1:0-14601 GCA_041482675.1 Tepidisphaeraceae bacterium
ACCGCGCCGGCTTTGGGGTCGTCGCAGCCGTAGATGAGTTTGGGGATGCGGGCATTGACGATTGCGCCAGCGCACATGGGGCAGGGTTCGAGGGTGACGATCAGGGCGCAGTCGAGCAGACGCCAGTGGCTTTGGGATTGGCCGGCCTGGCGCATGGCGAGGATTTCGGCGTGGGCGGTGGGGTCGTGTTGGGATTCGCGTTGATTGAAACCCCGGCCGATGATTTTCTGCGTGGGGAGATGGACGATGACGCAACCGATGGGGACTTCGTCGAGGGAGAGAGCCTCATGGGCGCAGGTGATGGCTTCGCGCATCCAGCGTTGGGAATCAACAGGAATGTCCGGCACAGCCGGACCTACGGGGGTCATGGGTTTATTGTACGGGTAGTGAGCGATGAAGCTGAACATCGAACATCCAACATCGAACATTGAACATCGAAAGAGGAGGTGGCAGGTCAGGGGCGGGTGTGGAGGAGGGTGGCCAGCGATGCGGCGGCGAGGAGGAAGCTGAAGATGAGGAGGCCGATGGATTCGCGGGGGGATTTTTGTTTGAGGGTGGCCAGATACCAGCCGCCGACAGCGCAGAGGGTTGCGAGATCGGCGAGCACGAAGGCGATGCGGGCGAGGGGATGGGGGGCGAGGAATTTGGTTTTGATGGCGGCCAGGGTGATGAGAAGGATGAAGAGAGCCAGAGAGACGGAGCGGTGGCCGATTTGCAGGGTGATGTTGAGCCAGTCGAAGGATTTTTTGGGCGAGAGATTTTCGTCGGCGGAAAGTGTGGGGGTGTCCTGATAGTCGAGGGTGGGATTGGGGGTGGGCTCCATGAGCGGTTGGAATATTGCTATGGAACGGGGATGACTTGAGTGACTTCGGGGACGCGATCGCGGAGATTTCTTTCAATTCCCATTTGCAGCGTCATGGTGCTGGAGGGGCAGCCGTGGCACGCGCCGTGAAAGCGGATCTGAACGATGCCGGAGCTGGTGACATCGACCAGCTCGATGTCGCCGCCATCGGCTTGGACGGCGGGGCGAATCAGGTTGATCACACCCTGGACCTTGTCCCTGACGCTGAGCTGGTTATCGCCGGGTGCGGGATGGGTGGGGGCCTGGGTCATGGATGGCACCTTGGGTTGGGGACGCTGCTACGAAGGTAAGTATAGACGGTGGATGGGGTGGGGGGCAACGATTTTGAAGGGTTGGCGGATACTGGAGTTATGAAAAATGGGGCAATGGAGGGGTGTTTGGCGAAAATTTTTGTACCCAGCGAGCGGATTATCGGCCATGGAGGGTTGAAGGGTTTGGTGCGCAGATACGGGCCGCTGCGGAGCGGGCCTTAACGATTGACCGTGCGACGGGGCAGGTGGCGATGACTGTCATCGCCCCGCCCCGTTTTTTTGCGCCGTTTTTGAGGCATGAAGTCAGAAATGACTATTCGCCCAGAATATATAAATCCCCTTCGCGAAAAAGGTCTCCTTTAAAGGCTGCAACTCTGTCCTTCCCTTGGCACTTAGCAAAATTCTTGGCGACGTTCGCTTTGCTCTGGATTTCGCGTTCGGTCAGAAAGGTCTGTGTGTTGATTTCGCAGAGGCCGATCGAGAGAGTTATCCGCTCGCGGATACCGCGAAAGTCTAAATCTCGGAGATTACGCCGAAACCTTTGGATAAGTCTCGCGGCTATATCGAGATCGGTATTTACAAATAACAGCATGTACTCGTCGCCTCCGTAACGATAAGCGTAACCATGATGATAGACGAACTGCTCCATTTTTTGCATGAATGGCCCGAGCACTTCTCGATCTACGGTAGGCTCCCCATATGGAGTGTTAAACCGTTTCTTAAAGTCATCGATGTCGACGAATCCGACTACCAAGGCGCCTTCTCGCTCGGCACATCGCTCTCTGAAATATGCAAGATCAGGTAGAAAGAGGCTTGCGGGCTGGAGGATCCCGAATTTGTCGTCAAATTGCCGTTTCGGAAGCTCTGGCAAACTCTCAGAGGGATGCCGTCTCTTCAACCTAATTTCGCGGAGTTGCCGCTGGTTTAAAAAGTCGCTCAGCCTGGGCATCTTCGCCGCCGTGATGGTCGTCACCCACTCTGCTGCCAGTATTTGATTTAGAGGCACCACCTCCGCGTCCAGCCTTTCCTTAACCTCGGGACTTGATGTTTTCTCCTTTGCCCGCTCGATAGCGGTTGCTCGTTTGCGCCTGTAATGCTGCAGAACCAGTTTGAGCGCCGCAAGATGTTCCTCGGGAATGCCAGGTTCGGATCTCGGGCCCTGAAGGAAGTCGCGAAGTTTGTCGACGGCGGGTGCAAAGGCGTGGCGGTAAAACACAAGTAGTTCGTTTTGCACACGGCCCGCTAGTTCCCGGCTAATATCTTCGTAAAAGTCCGAGATGGCCCAAGAAACCTGTTGTAACTGTGTTTCGCTGAGTTGAAGCACCGCTTTAATATACTCCCATACGTCCGGACTTGTAGCGATAATGTTATGTACGAGCGCTGTCGGGATACCTTAGCCGAGCGTTCTGAGCGATCATAAGTAGGGGAACCCGGGCGCATGGATATTGGGCGAAGTGTGCTGCACCCCAAAATGCCGGAGTTAGCCGTTAGGATGACAGCCTTGGTGTATCTGTCCATCGTCGCCAATATGCATCTGAGTCAGCAGCTGTGACAAGAACATGGATATCTCGGCAAATGATGCGCTCTTGGTGAAGTCGAAAACTTGCACCTTGACGAAGTGTCCACGGTGGCCCACCAGGTGTACGGAGAAATGGCACGAGGTCCCAGCAATCGTCGCTTCACGTAAAGCACTGCGAAACTCGTCCATCAAGTTGACCTCCCCGATGACCTGCGCTGCCCCCACGTCTTCGCCGCGCAGATAAGCTTCAATTATTGATGGTTCCACCGGAGGGACATCGTCGAACATCGCGCGCATGCAATTTTGCAACTCGACGGCCACGAAAAAGGAGTCGGCTCCCGGCGGAATCCCCTCAAGTCCCTTGTCGTAAACATCCACTGAAACCGAGGTTTTGCATCTGCCCAGCCAACTCTGCAGTTGATAAACGACGCTGAAACCAGCCGTGGGCGAAGGATGATTAGTTATGCTCTGGCGAATCCACCGCCCCATCTTCATCGGGAAAACTAATTTCGTCTTGTGATCGGAGAAGATATCCACGGCCCCGCTCTTGATTGTGAAGGGGTCAAATATGCCGCAGTTTGTTCAGCCCATTGAGCGCGGCGACTTTGTAGGCCTCGGCCAGGGTGGGAAAGTTAAAGACGTTATTGATGAAGAATTCAACCGTCCCGTTGAACGCCATCACCGCCTGCCCGATGTGAATCAATTCCGTCGCCCCCGTTCCGATGGCGTGGACGCCGAGGATTTTGTGGTCGTCCTGGTGGATTAGCAGCTTCAACATGCCGGTTTCGTCGCCGAGGAGCTGGCCGCGGGCCAGTTCCTTGTATTGGGCGATGCCGGCTTCGTAGGGGATGCCGGCTTCGGTGAGCTGGAATTCGGTTTTGCCGACCATGGAGATTTCGGGAACGGCGTAAACGCCGTAGGGGAAAAGCTCGGGGATGGAGTGCGTCTCCGCGCCGAAGGCGTGGCAGGCGGCCAGTCTTCCTTGTTCCATCGAGGTGCTGGCGAGGGCGGGGAAGCCGATGACGTCGCCGGCGGCGTAGATGTGGGCGACTTCGGTTTGATAATTTGCATTCACTTTGAGCCGGCCGCGGTCGTCAGCGCACAGGCCGCATTTTTCGAGGCAAAGAGTGTTGGCGGTGCCCTGGCGGCCGACGGAATAGAGGAGGGTTTCAGCACTGAGCTTTTTGCCGGATTCCAAAGTGGCCTGCATGAGCCGGCCTGCGCCATTGCCGGCGATCTCTTCGATTTTGGCCACCTTCTCGCCGAGGCGCAGGGTGATTCCCATGGCCCGCATGTGGTATTGGAAGGCTTCGACGATTTCGCGATCTAAAAATCCCAGCAACTCATTGCGGCCTTCGATGATGGTGACGCGGACGCCGAGGGTGGCCATCATGCAGGCGTATTCAGTGCCGATGACGCCGCCGCCGACGACGACCATCGTCTTGGGAAGATGATCCATGGTGAGGATGGTGTCGGAACAGAAGCAGTTGCGGTTGTTGAAGGGGATGTTGGCCGGGCGGGCGGGGCGGGTGCCGGTGGCGATGATGAATTTATCAGCGCTGAGCTTTTCGGTTTCGTCGGGGCGATCAACGCGGAGGGTGTGAGCATCTTCGAAGCAGGCGGTGCCCCAGGTGAGGTCGATGTTGTTGCGGTCGAAATGGTCGCGGACCAATTCCAGCTCGTGGTGAATGACTTGTTGGGAGACGTAGATCAGGTCGGAGATGGTGATGTTGCGTTTGACGCGATAGGACTCGCCGAAGATGCCGCGTTTGGAGTGGCCGGTCAGGTGCATGACGGCTTCGCGGAGGGCTTTGGAGGGGATGGTGCCGGTGTTGATGGTCGCGCCGCCGAGGACGTTATTTTTCTCGGTGATGACGACCTTTTTGCCGAGCTTGGCGCCCTGGATGGCGGCCTTTTGCCCGGCCGGGCCGGTTCCGATAACTGCGAGGTCGTAGTGTTTCATGGCAGCTTAGCCCGGGGGATAGGTTACATCGCGGTGGGGGCATAAGCCAGCAGAGACGAGCGGCACTGGCAGCAAGCTGCCAGTGGCACAGAAAGGGTTTGCGCGGCGGTCTGGGCCGGTCTGTTAAAATAGATAAAGAATTTTTGAGCCATTGTCGATATCTCATCTGTTGCAATTTACCCAAATTAACAGCGATAAATGTGTGGGAAATGGAGCGGTGGCAGGGAAGCCCCGGGAATTGAGTTTGGATGCGGCCGCCAGAGGGATTTGTTCGGCCGCGACCAAAACGATAAGGGCAACAGATGAAAAGCAACGCGATTCACTCAGCGCAGGAATTGTCACAAACGTATTACGAGCAACTGCTTGTGGGGGACCGGCTGGCAGCGCGGAATTTGATCGAGGTGGCAAGGCAACAGGGCGTTGCGCCACGGGACCTGCTGACCGACCTGGTCTGGCCGACGATGGAAATGCTCCAGAGCATGTATCGCGACGATCGGATCACGATCACGCAACTCAACCTGGCAACCCGGCTGAATCGGAGCATCACCGATCAGTTGACCTGCCTGCTGCCGCGCGGGGCGGCCAATGGGAAGACGGTTTTGATCCTGTGCGGCGATGATGAGCCGGAGGAATTGGGCGGGCAGATTTGCGCGGACCTTTTTGAGTCGAGCGGATACACGGTGCGGTTTGCGGGGGGTGGCGTTCCCAATGATGAGGTGTTGAAGCTGATTGGCGAAGTTCGGCCGCAATTGCTGGTGCTTTTTGGGACCCTGCCCAACGGGATGCCGGCGGTGCGGAAGCTGATTGATTACCTGCGCGAGGTGAACAGTTGTCCGGACATGCAGGTGATGTGCTGCGGCGGGATCTACAAAAGAGCCGAGGGATTGGCCGAGGAGATTGGGGCGGATTTGTATGCTCCGGATGCGGCCGGCGCGGTGGACGTGGCGGAAGGGAATCCGCTGCGGAAGGCGACGGTGGATCAGCAGACGGTCGGACGCACGCGAAGGATTCGCAAGGCGGCGGCACGCAAGGCGCAGCATAGCTCGGTGCAGCGAGATGAATAAGAGCACTGGCAGCAAGCTGCCAGTGGCACCAGAGAATCGGCACGCTGAAGCATGCCCTACTTGGAAGCTGCCAGTGGCACGAGCGAGTCGAGACATTTAGTGATTTGCGCTCCGGGCACTTTTCTGGAAGAAAATTGGCCCTTCCCACGGAGCTTGGCCGGCGGTCTCAGGAGGAGTCGCCGGCTTTTTTTTGCGCTGGTGATTCGGAGCAACATCCGCTGAAGCGGACCCTACGCCCAGCAGGGTGGTTGCGGTTATAGTTGGGGGGATGAAGACAGACAGAATTCGGATTAATAAGACGCCGCAACTGCCGGAGGGGATCGAGGTCGAGCTGGTGAAGCCGGAGAACCCGACCGAGGAAGGGCTGCTGGCGTTTTTGATGACGGGATTTATCAGGGACCTGAAGCGCGATGGACGCCTGCCGTATGAGCTGCCCGAGCGGTTTGGAGTAAGGCACCAGGCGGACGGGTCGTTCATCCTGTCGGGGTATTACGATGAGAGTAAGTTCTATGAGCCGCCGACGCCGATTCTGATCATCGGCGTACAGGTGAGGCAGGGGAAGTTTAATTTGATTCATGCGCCCATTCAGGCGCGGGGCCGGGGGCAGCAGCAGCCAGCGCAGCCGGCGGAAGCGGCGGCGAATGCGGACCCGATTACAGAGCGAAGCGAAGGGGGCGGCCTGACAGATCCAGCTTCAGCGGCGGATGAGCATACAACGACCTGATTGGGCTGGGAAGCTGGGTCAGGAAGCAGGCCGAAGCCTGCGCCACAAAGCTTCTGGATGGGACTGACCCATTCCCTTAGGCCGAGTTTGCTTGCTGTTTTTCGTGGGGGTGAGTATGGTTTTGCACGTCAATTTTTCTTTTCTTCCCGTTTTCCCGGGAGTGGGAGCAAAAGGTGGGACGGCGTCTGCCTGCGGCAATTAGAGGAGCCCGAGGGACATGAGCGAAGCTGTCGCCTGTCAAACCCATCCAACAGTTCCCGCGGCGGATCGGTGCGCGGGATGCGCTGAGCCGTTTTGCGGCAACTGCCTGGTGGAGATGTACGGCCAGAAGTATTGCGGCTCGTGCAAGGTGATGGCGCTCAAGGGGCAGCCGATGCCGGAGATTGGCGATCATCCGTGCAAGGAGGCCAGCACGGCGTTTATTCTTTCGATCATCGGCATTTTTCTGGTGATTCTGCCGCTTCTGGGGGTGATCCTGGGAGCGTCAGCGCTGGCGCAGGCCCACAAGGCATCACAGCTTTTCAACGCCAATCCGCAATTGACGGGCCGAGAGAAGATGCGAGCAGCGCGGATCATCGGCGGCGTCGCGGTGGGACTCGGGCTGGTTATGTGGATCAGCAACATGGCGCTGAGCGGAAAGGGAGGGCGATAGCGTGGCCGTGAATTGCCCACAATGCGGCAGTGCGATGAGCGAGCTGGATGCCACGCAGGCGCGGTGCGCGCGGCATGGGGCTTATACGATTCTGTTCAAGCGGGCGGCGGAGGATGGACTGATTCCCTTGGCCGAATCAAGCCTGCCGCCTGCGTCCACGGACGCGGCCGCCTCTTACGCGCGGCAATACATCCCCTATGCGCAGACGGCCGCGCCGCCGGCGGCGATGGGGCCGTGCCAGAACCATCAGCAGGTGGCGGCGGTGCAGCGGTGCAGCAAGTGCCGCGCGCGGATTTGCCAGACATGTGACTTTGTGTTTCCGGGGGATTTGCATCTGTGCCCCAGGTGCGTGACGTCGGGCAGCGGGATGTCGGGAGGGCGCCGGAATTTGATGATCGCGTCGTTCGTGATGGCGGGCATCGCAACGCTGACGCTGGCGCTGCTGATCATGGGATTCGCCACGCAGTCGCTGGGCCCGGGAAATCAAGGATTGCTGGGGATCATCATGCTGATGGTGATTTCCTTCAGCGTGGCCGGGATGGGGATGGGAATTGGCACGATCAACCGGAATTTGTCCAACCCGGTTGGGCTGTGGATTGCGTCGATCTGGAACGCGCTGCTGGCCGGGGCGATGATCCTGCTGATCGTGATTGGAATCATGAGGAGCGCATGAGCGAGAGAATCGAGGCGATGTTTGGCGACCGGCAGATCGCCGTGGAAGCGGATTTTGTGGCCTTCCGCGCGCCCGATGGGGTGGAGCGGCAATTCTCGCTGCAAAGCGTGGAGTGCGTGGTGAGGTCGGAGCACGTGTTTGCGTTTCAAGTGAATTCGAAGGTGTATGGGGTGCTTTACAAGCCCGACAACGAAGACCAGCGGCGGGTGATCGATACGCTGGTGGAAAGATTGAGGCAGAGCGCGGGCATCGGCGGCGGCGACAATGATTTTGTGGATGCGCAGTTTTGAGGGATTTTATGGCCAGCATGCAGGTGCGGGTTTTGGATGTGTCCGGGAGCAGGATCTGCGACGTGGAAGCGCCGGATGATGTGACCGTTGATCGGATTCTGGTGCTGATGGTGGAGAAGATGGGATTGCCGCTCAATAGTCCGGATGGGCAATTGATGAGCTA
The DNA here is from genome assembly GCA_041482675.1 of Tepidisphaeraceae bacterium. Classification (GTDB taxonomy): domain Bacteria; phylum Planctomycetota; class Phycisphaerae; order Tepidisphaerales; family Tepidisphaeraceae; genus JBGPEF01. The sequence continues at coordinate 8,162 of JBGPEF010000069.1, forward strand.
CAAGCTGCATCATCGGCGGACCGGGACGCAGTTGCTGGATAATCAGACCTTGCTGGGAGCGGGAGTGAAGGCGGGGGATGAATTGAGACTTCAGCCTGAAATCACCGCCGGAACCGTAGGGTGCGGCTCGCCGCACCTTTCATTGTGGTATCCCACCGATGACCGTACTCTCATCTGAAACGATCACCCTGACCGAGGAGCGCTTCGCGCGCCTGCGCGCCATTGAATGGTGGGACCAGGAGAAGGTGAAAAACGCGCGGGTTCTGGTGGTGGGCGCCGGCGCACTGGGGAATGAAGTCATCAAGAATTTGGCCCTGCTGGGCGTGGGGAATTTTGTGATCGTGGATATGGATCGCATCGAGGCGAGTAATCTCTCGCGATCTGTACTATTTCGGGAAAAAGACGAGGGCAAGTTCAAGGCCTCCGCCGCAGCGCACGCAGCACAAGAGATCTATTCCGGCGTGAATGCTCGGGCCATCGATGGAAATCTGCTTGCCGATGTTGGTCTGGGGTGGTTCCGGTGGGCGCAGGTGGTCGTGGGGGCGCTGGATAATCGGGAGGCGCGGGTATTCGTCAACAGCTCGTGCGCGCGAGTGGGAAGAGCGTGGATTGATGGGGGGATTGATGTGCTCAGCGGGATTGTGAGGGGATTTGCGCCGCCGCAAACGGCGTGTTATGAGTGTACGATGAGCAAGGTGGATTGGGATTTGTTGAACAAGCGGAGGTCGTGCTCGCTTTTGGCGCGGCGGGCGACTGCGCAGCGGGGGACGCCGACGACGCCGACGGCCGCATCCATCATCGGTGCCTGCCAGGTGCAGGAAGTGATGAAAATCATTCATGGGATGGAGGCGCTGCTGGGGCGGGGATTTGTGTTTGAGGGGCTGGGGCATAATTCGTATTCGACGGGATATCAGAAGAATCCGGATTGTCCGTGGCATGATGAGGCGGCGGAGATTCAATCGCTGGAGCTGACGTCAAAATCGACGATTGGCGAATTGTGGAGAGAGGGCGAGAAGCGGCTGGGGGGATTGGATGCGATTGATCTGGCCCGGGAAATTGTGGAGAGATTGGAATGTCCCTCGTGCGGGAAGAAACAGACGGTGCTGAAAGCGGCGGAGAAATTGTCGGAGGATCAGATCAAGTGCAGTGCGTGCGGGAGCGAGTGCTCGCCGGTGTTCTTGCATTCGATCACAAAAGAGAGCGGCCTGATGGAGAGAAAGATCGGGGAAATTGGATTGCCGGAATTTGAGATTGTTTGGGCGAGGCGGGGGGAGAAGATCGTGGGGTTGGAGATCAGCGGAGACAATCGCCATGGCTAAGGAGAACGACAAACCCGCGGGCGGATCTGCGAACAAGGGCGCGGAGGTTTCGGTGCGCGAGGTGCAGCAGAAGGGGCCGAGCTGGGGCAAATTTCCCGGTCCTCGCGGTGTCGATGTGCCGCTGCGGGCGGCGTTTTCCAAGGATGCCTACGCGGCCGTGGTGACGCACGCCAAGGAGTCGCTGGACAAGGAAATCTGCGGAGTATTGGCCGGAAAAGTGTGCGAGGATGAGGATGGCTCGTTCATCCTGGTGGAGGCGGCCATTCGCGGATCGGCCGCGCGGCAGGCGAATACACACGTGACGTTCACGCAGGAAACCTGGAACACGATTCACAAGACGCTGGAGAAGGATTATCCCAAGCTGGCGATCGTCGGCTGGTATCACTCTCATCCGGGATTCGGCGTCGAATTCTCAGAGATGGACCTTTTCATTCAGCGGAATTTTTTCCGATCGCCGACGCAGGTGGGAATGGTGACGGATCCGCTGGGCGGGGATGTGGCGATGATCGTGGAGACGGAGAAGGGAATTGAATACATCCCCAAATTCTGGGTGGATGGCCGGGAGCACAAATGCAAGGTGCCAGCGCGAGAAACAGCGGAGAGCAGCGGGGATGGGGGCGGGGCGGTGGTGAGATCGTCGCTGGAGAAACGAATCGATGCGCTGGAGACGCGGATGGGGCAGCTCATCCAGGCATCGGATGATATGCGGGCCTGGTTTTACCGGATCATTTTGACGGTGGCGATGGTGGTGGCGTTCATGGTGGTGTTGAGGATCGGGTGGTCAATTTATTCATCGTGGGCGTATCGCTACGAGCCGCCAAAAACCGCGATGACGATTCCCGTGCCGATACCGGTTGGAGACAAGACGGTGTTGTTGTATCTGGATGTGAAGGGATGGCAGATTCCGCCGGAATTGCAGAATGCGTGGTTCGAGGCGGAATTGGCCAGGCGGGCAGCGGAATTGGAGAAGCAGAAGGCGGCGACACAGCCGGCCACGCAGCCTAGCAAGTAGCGACATGAGGCATGGGCAGTGAGGAAGTAACTGAGGATTGATATGGAGCAACCGATCAAAACACCGCCGCCTGTTCCCAAGCCGCAGGTGGTGAAGATCACGCTGGAGGAGGCGAACAGTTCGCACGTGGATGATCTGCTTCAGCGGCAGGCGAGCATGCGCGGCGAGCGTGGGATGGCCGCGCCGCGGGGTAGGCGGAGCTTTTTGTACCAGAACTGGTTCATCTTCATGCTGGCGGCCGGGGCGGCGGCGTTTGCGGCGTGGGCGATGATCGAGCCGTATTTTGATGACAATTTTTATTTCCAGGGGCCGCTGGAGTTTGTGAAGACGGCGCAGCCCCCGCCGGTGAATTCGCCGGGGAGGTGGGTGAAGGTCAATGGCCAGGAGATTTTTCTGCTGGATGAGGCGCTGACGCCCAAGAGCGGGGAAGAGATCACACTCAAGGCCGGCGATAACGTCGGAATTCACGCGGCAATACCGAGGCATTTTGAGGATCACCCGCCGGAGAAGGGATTGCCGCCGATTTATGGGTTTCATCTGGTGGTCGATCCGCCCGCGAAGGATGGGGCAAAGGGATCGCAGAATCTCGAGCAGCAGGAGGCGCGAAATCACGCGGCCGGCATGCTCTTACTGCCACTGACTGCGGCGATGATTGGGCTGGCGCTCGGGGCGGTGGACGGAATCGTCTGCCGATTGCCGCGGCGGGCGCTGTTGGGCGGAGGCGTCGGGTTGCTGACGGGATTCATCGGCGGGTTTGTGTTTTCGTTCGTGGCGGGCCTTGCGTATAAGCCGATCGCCGATGCCGCGGCCAGCCAGATGGCGGCCGCGCATCGGATCACGCCTTTCGCGTTCACCGTGCAATTATTGGGCCGAACGCTGGCGTGGACACTGGTGGGAATGGCGATGGGCCTGGGGCAGGGAATTGCCCTGCGATCAAAGCGCCTGCTGATGTATGGCTTCATCGGCGGCGTGATCGGCGGATTGCTGGGCGGGTTGCTGTTCGATCCGCTGCATCTGCTATTGGTGGGAGAGCACGCGCCCAGTGCCCATCTGTCGCGGATGATTTCGCTGACGGTCATCGGGCTGGCCGTGGGCGCGATGATCGGAGTTGTCGAGCTGCTGGCCCGCGATGCCTGGCTGCGGATGGTGGAGGGGCCGCTGGCGGGCAAGGAGTTTTTGCTGTTCAAGGATGCGATGAAGATCGGGGCATCGCCCAGGTGTGATATTTATCTGTTCAACGATCCGCTGGTGGCGGATGTACACGCGACGCTGCGGTCGGTGGGCGATCATTGTGAGATTGAGAATGAGCATCGGCCGAATCCGATCCTGATCAATGGCCGGCCGGCGACGTTGTCGCGGCTGAGGCATGGGGATCAGATCGCGATTGGGCGCACCGTTTTCGTTTTTGAGCGGCGTCAGGGAGCATAAGTCGTATGGAGTCGGCGCAGCCAGCCAATGTGAAGCCGAAGCGCGTGCCGGGGCAGCTCTGTCCGATCTGCCAGAGCGGAATCTCCGCCAGCGATGCGGCCACTTTTTGCCCGGAGTGCAGGACGATCTATCACGGCGACTGCTGGGAGGAGAACCAGGGATGCGCGGTGTATGGCTGCTCGCAGGTGCCGGCGAAAGAGCAAAAGAGCAACCTGGAAATCCCGGTTTCCTACTGGGGCCAGCAACACAAACCCTGCCCGGTGTGCGGCCAGCAGATTCAGGCAATCGCACTTCGCTGCCGGCATTGCGGGGCAACGTTTGAATCAGCGCGGCCGGAGGAGACGGGAGAATTTTTTCAACGGCTTACGCTGGAGCGCTCCGCCCACTCAGCCAAAACAAAGGTGATCTGGGTTTTTATCCTGTGCGCGCTGCCCCTCACCGCGCCGATTGCCGGATTGGTGGCGCTGATCTGGTATTTGAGCAAGCGCGATGCGATCAACAAGATGCCGGTCATGTATTCGGCGATGGTGAAGATCGCGATTTGCGTGGGGCTGGGGCAGACGGTCGTGGTGATACTGATCGCGATGTTGTTTTCGATTTTTGGAGGGCACGGATGATGACGCCGTCGCGGCTGAGACGATTGAACGCGGATTTGGAGCGGGTGAGCGCTATTTTTACGGGGCACCCGTATATCAACCTGGTGGCGAGCGAGGGGAATCCGCCGGATCGCTATACGTTCGAGTTCAAAATCAGCTCGCTGGTGCCGACGACAGGGGAGAATTTTGGCCTGGGGCAGACGCACCGCGCGGAAGTTTTTTTGCCGGTCGATTACCCGCGGCAGCCGCCGTTTTGCAGGATGCTTACTCCGGTTTTTCACCCCAACATCGACCCGGCCAAGATCTGCATCGGGGACCACTGGAGCGCGGGGCAATCGCTGGCACAACTGGTGTGCCGCATTGGTGAAATGCTCTGTTACCAGAGCTACAACACCAAGAGCCCGCTGAATGCCAAGGCGGCCGCGTGGGCCGAGGAAAATGTGGAACGATTGCCGTTGGAAAAGACGGATTTGACGGTGGGATTGTAGATCAAACCATAATTCGCTTCGCAACAGGAGGTTGCGGCGCTATCGTTATGCCTAGTAAGTCTATAGGAAATATCGTAGACTAGCGGCCTGAATGTCGATTATCGCGCAGAACAGACCGGTTTCTCGGGAGGCTCCCAGCCCCAGCGCGTCGAGCCCGGCCGCTCAGCGCGGCCGCCTGAGCATGCGGGGGATTTCCAAGCGGTTTAAGGGGACAGCGCTGTCAGCGGTGCAAGATGTGACCCTGGAATGCCGGCCGGGAGAGTTTGTCGTAGTGGTCGGCCCGAGCGGTTGTGGAAAGAGCACGATTTTGAACGTGGCCGGGGGAATGGTGTTTCCGGAGCAGGGAACTGTCGAGCTGGATGGCAGGCCGGTGAAAGAGCCCGGGCCGGATCGAGCGATGGTGTTTCAGGATCATGGGCTGTTTCCATGGATGAACGCAGCGCAGAACATCGGCTTTGGCCTGCGCATGGCCGGCATGCCCAAGAGCGAGCGGCGGGATCGAATCGAGAGCGCGCTAAAGATGGTGCACCTGTCGCACAGTGGAAAAAAATTGCCCCACGAATTGTCCGGCGGGATGAAACAGCGGGTGGCGATTGCCCGGGCATTGGTCATGGACCCGGCGGTATTGTTGATGGATGAGCCGTTTGCATCGCTGGATGCCCAGACACGAACGCTGCTGCACCAGCAGTTGCAGGAACTGTGGATCCAGACGCACAAAACAATTCTGTTCGTGACGCACTCGGTCGGAGAGGCGGTGCGTCTGGCGGACCGGATCATTGTCCTTCATTCGCATCCGGGAAGAATTCGCCGCGAGGTGAAGGTGGACCTGCCGCATCCGCGAAATTTCGACAGCCCGCAGATCAGCGAATTGGTATCGCTGGTGCGAAGGGAAATCGAGGATGAGGTGACGAAGGTGAATGCACAGCTCGCGGCCGAGGATCACTGGAAGCCGCAAGCGCCCAAGGCCCCGGGGGAAGTGGATGTGGGCGAGGGGATATAGGGGGCTCCGCGTGGCATTGAGTGCCTCCTTCGCGATGAGGTTGAGATGAGCGGGCCCCAAACAACAGGGCCCGACGAATTCGCGAGCATAGCGGAGCAGAAATGACGCGTTAACGGTTATTTTTTTGGAAGCAAATCGCCCGGCGGTCAGACGCGACGGATCAAATATGAATCGCCCGCTTATCGACCGCCAGCGCGGCCTCCTTGAGCGCTTCGGGCATGGTCGGATGCGCATGGAAGGCGCGGGCGATGTCTTCACTGGAGGCGGCGAATTCCATGGCCAGCGTGGCCTCGGCAATCACATCGCTGGCGTGAGCGCCAAGGATGTGCACGCCAAGAATGCGATCGGTTGCGGCATCGGCAATCACTTTCACGAGCCCATCAGTCGCATCCATCCCCTTCGCCCGGCCGTTGGCGGCGAAGGGGAATCGGCCGACTTTAATGGGCCCGCGCTTGGCCGCATCCTCCTCGGTCATTCCCACCTGCGCCAACTCCGGATGCGTATAAACCACGGCCGGACACGCCGCATAATTCACATGCCCCGCCGTCCCCGCCATCAGCTCCACCGCGGCCACGCCCTCCTCCTCCGCCTTATGCG
>JBGPEF010000070.1:0-14586 GCA_041482675.1 Tepidisphaeraceae bacterium
AGCCAGGGGAGCAACAAGTTCAAAGTCTATGACCGGCAGGGCCAGAACAATTTCATCCTCACGATTGATCCCAAGGCCGGCGCCATCGACGATGTCAATGATACCGATGGCATCGCCGTCACCAATCGCCCAACTTCCGAGCTCTTCCCCAAAGGGTTTCTCGTTGTCCAGGATGGCTCCAATTCCGGCGGAAAAAACCAGAACTTCAAGATTTATGGTTGGGAAGACATCGCCGCCGGACACTTAATAATCGATACCTCCTGGAATCCGCGGCCCGCGCCAACCAAGATTGAATGAATCAATCCGCAAACGACAATTCCACGCCTCCGCTTCTGGGCGTTCAAAATCTTCGTGTTCAGTTCGACAATCTGCGCGCTGTGGATGATGTCTCGCTGACTCTTCGTGGCGGGGATCTGCTGGGACTCATCGGGCCCAATGGGGCGGGAAAGACAACGCTTCTGCGAGCGATTGCCGGGCTCCAGCCGCTGGCCCGTGGCGTCGCCAAATTGCTCGGTGAAACAATTGAACCGGGGGCCGGCGACGTCCTGCGGCAACTGGGCTTCACCCCCGATACGCCATCCGTTTATGAAGAGCTGACCGTCCGCAAATTCCTGCGCTTCATCGCGATGGGGTATGACCTGAGCGAGAGTGAGGCCAGGGAGCGCATCGATTTCTGGCTGGAGAAAGTCTGGCTCACGGAGAAGGGTGATCAGAAGATCAAATCGCTCTCGCGCGGAATGCGGCAGCGCGTCGGCATTGCCCGCACGCTCCTGCCAAACCCGGGCCTGGTGCTGCTCGATGAGCCGGCCGCCGGCCTCGATCCGGCCGGGCGCGTGCAGTTTCGACAGCTTCTTTGCAATCTGCGCGAGCAGGGGAAGGCACTGATCGTCTCCTCGCACATCCTGGCGGACATGAGCGAGTACTGCACCCACATCGGCATCATGGCGCACGGGCGAATGATCCAGTACGGGACGGTCGCCGAAGTGGCGGGTTCGGGCGATGGACTGCGCTGCCGCTACACGATCCGCCTGGCGCATCCGGTTGCGCGACTGACCGAGCTGCTCTCCGCCATCGCTGGAATCAGCGGCGTGGAAGAGGACAACGGCCGGGTCATCATGGAATTCGACAGCCAGCCCGAGGCGGCCGCCGGACTGCTGCGGGAGCTGATGAAGCGTGACCTGCCGATTGCCTCCTTCACTCCCAACGCCCCGGGATTGGAAGAGGCATATTTGCGTTCGGGGATCAAACAGGTGGACTGATGGCCACGGAACCCAACATTTACAACGCGATTGGCTGGGCCCACCTTCAGCTCCGCGGCGGCCTGCGCAACATGGTGGCCACCACCATCGGCTACACGCTGATCATCTCGATCCTCATCCTCGCCACCGTGCGTTTCAATCCGCTCAGCAGCGGGCGGATCCTTCAGGCGTGGACGGTTGGGCTGCTCGGTCTCCAGTGCGGCATTCTTCTTCTTTTTGGCTGCATGACCGTCGGCTCGGCCGTTCGTCTCGATCACACCAGCAAGATGATCGAGTCGCACCGGCTCATGCCGACGGCCGCGGGATCGGCGATCTTTGGGTATGTGCTGGGCGCGCCGTGCCAGGCGCTGTCGATGGCCCTGGCCAACTTCGCCATCGGCGCGGTGGTCGCCAACGGCGCAAGCGTGGCCCTGGTCCGCTGGCTGACGGCCAACGCCATCCTCGTCAGCTTCGCGGTTTTTGTCTGGGTGATCGTCGTTTTCTTGGGATTCCTGGCCCAGACGGCTTTCCGCTGGATCGTCAGCGTCTTCACCATCGGCTTCTGGATCAGCCAGGGACATCTCCTCCTGCTTCTGCCCGGCCTGACCGTGCTGGCCAGCCCGCTCATCGGCAATTCCATCTTCGCCATGCGCCTGCGAACGGCAGAGCTGAGCTGGGAATACATGGCCTCGGCCATCGGGCAATTGGTCATCGGCAGCATCTGTTTCGTGGCGGCCGCGCGAAAATATCGCCGTGCTGATCTGCCGGCATTGGGTGCGGGGCTCGGCCTGGTGTTGCTGGCGGCATGGATTGGATTGTCGATGCTGGGAATTTATTACTGGGACTCCTTCAGCCCCAACTGGCTCGGCGATGAGGCCAGCAACACGCGCCTGCGCATCATCGCCACCCTTCTGGCCACGATGCTGATCGCCATCATTCCCACCGCCGGCGCTGCCCGCGCCCAGGTGAAATGGAAACATCACCGCCAGGTCGACGATGTAATTCTGCCCCGCCGGCCGATCTCGCCGCCTATCGTCGCCGCCCTCGCGGCCGCTTTGCCGATGCTGATCACCAACATCCTCCCCTATCCGCTCTACGGGATTCCTCACGCCAAGCTTCGCACCACCATCGTCATCGTCTCGTTCATTTTCACCATCAGCTACATGCTGCGAATGCTCCCGCTGGGCAAACGCCGGGTCTGGATGATCCCCGCCGCATTCATCCTCCTCACCTGGACCGGCCCGGTGCTGGCCGACCTGATCTATCACGGCCTCTGGGAAGATTCGCGCGGCGTGACCGGCATCATCTCCACCCTCAGCCCACCCGGCGCGCTGTTTGAAATCTGGAACATCGATCCATCCGTCGATCCGAACATCGGCCCGGCCGTTCAAGCCTCACTGGCCGTCGGCATGGCGATTTTCTTTTATGCCCGAAAAGGAATCTCGCGCCCAAGCGAAGCAATCCCCGCCCAATAGCCTTCTATTTCTCCACCGGCTTCCCCGCCTTTTCCCACGCCTTGATCCCACCCTGCAAATTGTAAAGCTGCTTGAAATCCACCCTGTTCATCTTCTCGCAAGCCCGCACGCTGCGCACGCCCGAGGCGCAATGCACCAGATAAGCCTGCCCCTTATCCAATTCGGCCACTTTCTTGTCGAAATCCGCGGAATTGACATCAATGTTCACCGCCCCCGGTATGTGTCCCGCCTCATACTCCTTCGCCGTCCTCACATCGAGCACGATCCCCTTCTTCTCCTTCCAAAGCTTCTCAAACTCTTCCACCCCCACATCTCTCCGCCCCGCCGGCCTCGTCGCCGGCGCAGTGGCCGGCTTTTCCTCTTTCTTCGCAACATCCGCACCCAGCAACGAAACGATCAAAAGAAGTCCAAGCAATTTCATTCCACGATATTAGCCACTTCCACGAGCTGATTCACCGGCTCCGCCGGCGGGCTCAGCTCCACATCGGCGACGACCTCATCCGGCGACGACAATTCAACCACCTTCAACTTTGAGCCAAAGAACGCGTACACGAAATCCCCGATCCGCACATTCCGTTGTGCGCCTTGCAGATAACCGTTGATCGTCCCCAGCTTGGTGAAGCCGCTTTGCGGATCCACCTTCAGCAGGATCGTCTCGTGTACCGATCCGTTCGATTGATTAATTTCAACCGGCAATGCCAGGATGTGATATTCCGGGAAATAAGCAAACGCATGCGGATCAAACTGTGCCGTCGATGAAGTGGACCATCCGTCATCCAGCTTGAAAAGATCGACCCGCCGCGGATCAGCCATGTCCGAGACATCAAAAAGCGAAAGCTGCATGTGATGCCACGCCCCTCCCAGGCCCAGCAGATAATCATCTCCAATGGGGTGCAGGTAATTGGAAAAACCCGGGATTTCCAGCTCGCCCGCCACTCGCGGCGCGGCCGGATCGCTCAGATCGATCGTGAAGAGTGGATCGATGTTGTGGAATGTCACCAGATAAGCTTTATCTCCCATGAAACGCGCGGAAAACATCTGCTGTCCAACACCCAGGCCCGTGAGCTGCCCCACCGTTTCCAGCGTCCGATCGTTCTGCCGCAGCACAAACAGGTTGCTCGATTGATTCGGCCCATCACTGGTTGTCGCGATGCGGAAATAGTCTCCATTCTCATCCATCGAATACGAATTGAGCGTATGTCCCGGTGTCTCGCCAGTCGCCACCAGGTCCACCGAATTCTGGCCAAGGGCGAATTTGTAAATGTCCGTCCTCTCCTCTCCCGCCCAGCCCGTCGTCCGCTCCCAAACCGGTGCTGTCAGGTACATGCTCTGCCCCGTCGCATAAACTTGCCCAGCCATGCCGATGATATTCGTCGTCGCCGTAGGCCCCGGCTGTGATTCATTCAGGTCCATCAGCACGATCGATGACATGTTCCACTGATAGCTGTCACCGTGCTCTGGTGGTGTGTAAATCTGACCAACCAGGCTGCCCGAGCTCTCGATCAGTTGCCCATCGGGGCCGCTGACCCGCGTGGTATATCCCGGTAACAGCTCCGCCAGCGACATTCCCTCAAGCCGCGCGCGATATTCTTCTTCCGTTTCGTAGCGGTACTGCTGCTTCATTTGTTTGAAATACTGTGCGTCGTCAATGATGGTCAAGCTTGTCGTGAAATCGATGGTTACAGGAGCGCCGATCGACATTTTCCATCCACCCGACTCCTCCGTCTCCTGCGGCTCACCCACGTCGATCATCCGCGGCTCCGGCAGGCGCATTGGATTGTTCATGATCAGATAGAGCCGCCCGTCGATGTACCGCGATGTATTGAGGGTGCCATCCAGGTAAGATTCCTCGCTGATCTTCGGATTCGCACGGTTGCTCACCTCAAACACGGTCACTTTCACCTGGTGTTTGAGCGTATGACCCATCCACTGCACAGCCGTGCCATCGTCCACCGGCTCTACGGGAATTTGTGTATTCACGCTGGAAAGAACCACCAGCCGATCGCCGTCCAGATACATTCCGGTGACGTTGCCCTCAATCTGCGTGCTTGAGATGACCGCGGTTTCTTCCGCCGGCAGCGCGCTGATGATGACCAGCTTGCCGCCCGTGATCGAGTAAATGAAACGCCCGTCAGTTTCGACAAAATCAGCCTCATCCACTCCCGCCACCTGCGTGTTGGTGTCGGAATGATCGAGGGCAAGGGCCGTTGAAGTAAAATTGGCAACCCCCACGTCCGCCGCCCGGACCAAAGTCTCCCCGCCAAGAAACATGATCGGCGCGCCAATCATTTCGCAGCAAATGCCAATCGGATAAATGCGATACCCTCCGCCGCCGCCGAGATATCGCCAGCTCGTCGTTCCCAGCCGATCCTTGTAAGTTTTCACCAATTCATCAATCAGCCATTGTTTCAATGGCGTCTGATCCACAACCTGCTGAAGCGGCTTGACTAATTCTTCCTGGCGCGACAGATCGCGCTTCCCCCAACGCACATGATCTGCGGATTCGCTGTAAACCGTGTCGATCCGGCCTCCACCCGCCAGCAAGTCCGCCCCGGCTCCGCCCCAAAGCGTGTCCCTGCCCTGGTTGCCGTAGATGACATCGTCGTCAAAGCCGCCATGCTCCTGATCCGCTCCGCGGCCACCTCTGAGCAAGTCCTTCCCCAAGCCGCCCGCGAGGATGTCCGAAGCAGCGCCTCCATCCAGCTCATCATCTCCGCCATCCCCAGAGAGCTGATCGCGCCCGCCTCCACCGATAAGCAAATCGTCCCCATCGCCGCCGCTGAGCTGATCGTCGCCTTTTCCGCCTCTTATATGATCATGTCCCGCGCCACCGCTGATCGTGTCATTCCCAGCGCCTCCCCTCACGTCCACCCATAAATCTTTATTCGGCACGTTGAAACTGATCTGGTCGGCTCCGCTCCCGCCAACAATTTGGACCGACTCCAAATCAGCAATCAAGACTGATCCAATGATTTTCCCATCAATCGTTAACTTCAGCTTCGACGGATTGTTTGGACTCACATCCACGCTGATCACATGGTTGCGATCGTCATCCACCTCGATCGTCCAGGTCCCCTCATCCAGCGTCGCGCTGAGCATCCGCCGCTCTTCCAGCCGCTGCACGACCGCTTCCGCCGCCCGCACGATATCCCGCCTGCCGCTCTTGATCCTCGCTCCCATGCCGGCCTCCCGTAAGTGACGCCTCAATGACGCCACCGCCCGGCCGGCCGTTACACCGAATAGTGCAATCAATGCACAAAAATTGTCCACCGGCACCCCAGTTGCGAACATGCGCCCGTCCCCGAGGGCCCATTTATGCGCAATCCATTCTTCATCGAATCTCTCGAACCCCGCCAACTCCTCTCCCTCCCCCCGGCCTCTCGCCGCACGAAATCCGCCACGCCTACGGCCTCGATCACGTCATCTTCAGCAAGGGCCAACGCCCCATCCACGCCAACGGTGCCGGCCAAACCATCGCCATCGTCGATGCCTACGACGCCCCCAACATCGCCGCCGACCTGCGCACATTCAGCAAAACCTTCCATCTTCCGACGACGGATGCGGCCGGCCACTTCATCCTCAGCAAGGCCACCACCACCCCCAGGCCTCCCGTCGATCCGGGATGGGCGCTGGAAATTTCCCTCGACGTCGAGTGGGCCCATGCCATCGCCCCCCGCGCCCACATTCTTCTGGTCGAAGCGGCCTCCCCCTCCAACACCAATCTGCTCAATGCCATCGATTACGCCCGCCGCCAGAAAGGCGTGTCGGCCATCTCCCTCAGTTGGGGCGGCAATGAATCTCCCTTCGAACAATATTACGACGGATATCTCACCACACCCGCCGGCCACATGGGCGGTGCTAATCTGCGCGGCGGTGTCACCTTTGTCTCCTCCTCCGGCGACAGCGGCGCACCGGCCAGTTGGCCCGCCGTCTCCCCCAACGTCGTCGCCGTCGGCGGCACCACGCTCCAGCTCGACAGCCAGAAAGACTACGCCGGCGAAACCGCCTGGGCCGGCTCCGGCGGCGGATTCAGCATCTACGAGCCCGTCACCACCGTCGCCCCCGACGTCGCCTACGACGCCGATCCCAAATCCGGCTTCGCCGTCTTCGACTCTACTCCCGGCGATCAGAACAGAGGCTGGCAAGTCGTCGGCGGCACCAGCGCCGGCGCTCCACAATGGGCCGCCATGATCGCCCTCGCCGACCAGGGCCGGGCCCTGCATCACGCCGGCTCCCTGAGCACCAACCAATCGCTCACCGCGATCTATTCACTCCCGGCCGCCGATTTTCACGACATCACCAGCGGCTCCAACGGCTACTCCGCCCGCCCCGGCTACGACCTGGTCACCGGCCGCGGCACCCCCCGCGCCGACCGGCTCATCCCCGATCTGATAACCATCACCCTCCCCCGCAACGCCTGAGCACCTATTCAATCGCAAATCGAAAATCGAAAATCGAAAATTACCCCCTTTCTTGATAACCCCTCCTCACTCCGCTACCGTTCCCCCGGTTTTCGCACAACAGGTGTTCTATGATCCCCCTCGCCGACCGCACATCCCTCATCTCCGAATCCATCACCCTTGCCGTCGGCGCCAAAGCCAAGGCCATGCAAAAACAGGGCATCGACGTCGTCCTCTTCGGCGCTGGCGAGCCCGATTTCGACACCCCGGCGTTCATTAAGGACGCGGCCAAAGCCGCCCTCGACAAAGGCCAGACCAAATACACGCCAACGCCCTGTTTCCCCGAGCTGCGCGCCGCCATCGCCGACAAATTCAACCGCGACAACGGCCTCCCCTACAAACCCGACCAGATCACCACCGGCGCGGGCGGAAAACATTGCCTCTACATGGCCTTCATGGCGCTATTGAATCCCGGCGATGAAGTCCTCATCCCCGCTCCCTATTGGGTCTCCTATCCCGAGCAGGTCAAGCTCGCCGGCGGCATCAACAAAATCATCCGCGGCGAGGAAAAGAACGGCTTCAAGATCACTCCCGACCAGCTCGAAGCCGCCATCGGCCCGCGCAGCAAAATTCTCATCATCAATTCCCCTTCCAACCCCGCCGGCCACGCCTACACGCCCGCCGAGCTAAAAGCCCTCGCCGATGTCGTCGTCAAACATCCCAACCTCATCGTCTTCTCCGATGAAATTTACGAAAAACTCGTCTACGACGGCCTGAAATTCGTCTCCTTCGCCTCATTGCACCCGCAGCTTCTGGAGCAAACCCTCACCTTCAACTGCCATTCCAAAAGCTTCGCCATGACCGGCTGGCGTGTGGGCTATATCGGCGGCCCCAAGCACGTGATCGACGCCATCAATAAGCTTCAGTCCCAAATGACCAGCCACATCACCAGTTTCACCCAGCCCGCCGCCACCACGGCTCTGACAGACCCCCGCGGCAAGGAATCCATCGAATCCATGCGCAAAGAATTCCAGGTCCGCCTGCATCACATGCACGAGCGGCTCAGCGCATTACCCAAAGTAATCTGCGTGAAACCCCAGGGCGCTTTCTATTGCTTCCCCAACATCAGCGCCTACTTCGGCTCCCAATCCGCCGGCCGCCCCATCACCGACGCGGTCAGTTTCTCCGCCGTCTTACTCGACCAAGCCCACGTCGCCGTCGTCCCCGGCAACGACAGCGGCTTCAAAACCCACGTGCGTCTCTCCTTCGCCACCAGCATGAAAGAAATCGACCGCGGATTGGATCGGATTGGGGAGTTTCTGAAAAATCTCTAGGCTTTTGACCCTCTGCGCTTGCGTGGATGCGGTTTTACATTTGCCACGCGCTTAGCGCCGATTGCCGAAAATTCCACATCATACCGATCCGATTCTGCGGCGAGTTGTTTGCAGGTCATCCGACCAAAGCGGCCAGGAAGCCACGGTGCGACAGGTTTTTTGTTCTTCATGATTCTCTCCGAGCCATTTTTTATAACGTGCTCGGCTGCTGCTTTCGCCATACTGAGTGCAGTGAGCCGCCGCAGGAGGCGCTATCTCAATGGCTTTCCGAGGGGTTGCAGGGGAGGTACGCCTCCCATGCACCCGCGCATTTCGCCAACGCGCAGCTCGCGGATGTGCTTTCGAAACTTGATGAACTTTTGTCACGACCTACTGTGAACCACTCGCCACTCAAAAAGCGTTCTAAATTTTTGAAGGTTTAGTCGTCGGATTCGCCGGCTGCGTCGCCGCACCCTTCTTCCCCTCCGGCCCACCCTTCGCCACCGCCAGCGGCGTCCCCTCCACTTCGATGATCCTCTGCTGCCCCGTAAACTGCGGCACCGGCGTATCCTGCTGGATTCGCATCGCCTTCTCCTGGAATCCTTCCATCTTGTCCAGCAGCGATACCTTCTCATCGCGCATCCGGTCGTTGTCGCGCTTCATCTCATAATAAATGCTCGGCGGCCGGAGATTCACCACATTGCCGTTCGGATCCACCCGCTGACTATCCCGCAAAATCCGGCTGATCGATCGCTCATTCACATCAATGCGATTATCGATTTCGCGCACGCGGTCCGTCAGCCGGTCATAATCCTGCGCCATGGCAATCTTCTTCTCCTCGATTTTCTCCTGCGCCTTTTTCAGCTCCGCCATCTGCGCGGCCGGCACATAGGTCGCTCCCCACCGGTACAGCCCCTGTTGCTGCACCTCCTTCTGAAGCTCGCTGTCCTGCTCGGTGAAGCGCTTCAGCGCCTTGGTATAAGCGGCCGCGTTCCGCTGCTCCTTGGGAATGCCATTCAGCGCCTCGGCCACATTATCGAGAATCGCCCGCGACCGCGGCGTCGCCTGCATGGCCAAATCATAGAGCGCCAAGGCCGCCATCTGCTGCTTCTGCTTCCAGGCAATCACCGCCAGGTCGTTCAAAGTCGGCCCATGATCCGCCATCAATTCCCTGGTTTTTTCAAATGCCTTCTTGGCCACCCCCATCTGGTCCTGTTTGAACGCCACCACGCCACGCAAAAAATAACCGGCCGGATTCGCCGGATCGACCGTCACCAGTTGATCGATCGACTTATCCGCATCGCGATATTTCCCCACCTTGATCAGCCCCCGCACCTGATCGATCACCACCACCGACTTCTCCAGCATCGCGGCCTGCTCCGCCGGCGTCATCCAACTCGGCCCAACCTTGACCATCCCCCTGGCCAGCCGCTCCTTCCACGTCGCCAGCTCGATCTGGGCATCCTTGGCCGCCTGCGTGTCCTTGTTCTGCTCGATAAATTTGTTGTAACGGTCGATGACCAGGTTCGGGTCGCTCAGCGCCTCTACCGATCGTTTCAGCGATGACAATTTTGACGCCGCCATGTCCGCCGGCGTCAGGTTGCTGGTTTTCTGCACCGACTCCACCTTCTCATCCGGCACGGTTGTCACCTTCCCGGCCGTATCCGTCACCGACCAGCCCCCTTTCTCGCGCTTCAGCGCCCCCTCGAGCTTGGAGCCATCAGTCAGGTTCAGGATATCCGCCATCGCTGGCGCAACCAGAGCCAAAACAATCAATGCCGGCGCAAATCGAATGCATCGCATGGGTGAGCCTCAGCAAAGTAGAATTCGGCCGAGATAGCGGGAGAAAAAGTCCGGCCACGGACCCCCGCTCGCTCCTATAGACAAGTCTAGCCGCTGGAAGTTTGTCCTAGAAGCCAAAACCCCGCCTTTTCCATCCCTCAACGCCTCCCCGACTCGCGGTGGACCTCTGCTTTATACATTGACCAAAACTGCACATTTTTGGTCAACTGCCCGATAAGTAGTTTCACCGCCCGCACATGGCTTACATCTCCCTCCATTCCGCCGACTGCAAAGAACTGGGCCGCTATCCCCTCGATGGCAGCCTCCTCCTTGGCCGCTCCCCCGACTGCGACATCCGCATCCACGACATCCTCGCCTCCCGCGAGCATTGCGGCCTGGAACCCGAAGGCGATGGCTGGATCGCCATCGACCTCGACAGCCGCAACGGCACCACCATCAACGGCCAGCGCATCACCCGCCAGAAAATGACCGATAATGACATCCTGGTCGTCGGCCACACCCGAATCACCTTCCATGATGAAGTTCTGATCGACGCCCCCTCCCCAACCCGCGAATTTTCGACTTCCGACCGCCCCGCCAATCCGATGGAGGCCCTCTCCGGCACCGTCGTGGATTACAACTTCAATCCCAGATTTGAAGCACCTGTGGAGCGGCCCATCATTCGTCCCATCCCCCGTCCCATGCCGATCGCCAACCGCTCACCCCTTCCCCAATCACAGGCCATCAACCTTCCCGCCAGCCTCAGCGAAGGCGACAGCTCCCCCACCTGGGCCACCAAGCGCAGCTCCTCCCCTCCATCCCCCCGACTGATGGCCCACGAACAAGATCTGGGCCCCCTTCCCGAACCAACAGTTCCCCTGACCCCCTGGACCCGCCGCGCCCGCCGGGCCATCGCCGAAGTGCTCGTCGCCGGCGCGATCAGCGGCGTAGCGGTGGTGGGCACGGTGGCCGCGCTGACGCACTGATCAACTTATCCTTGTCACACCCGGCGACAGCGAACCCAACGCCTGGATCAGTTTCGGAATCAGCGGTAGCAGATCATTCACGTCATTGCTCTTCCCAATAAGGATGATCACGGGTAACGGCAGCGTCGACAAATTCTGCTGATGCTCAAAGCCCCGATCCGTCGTGATGAATGCCTGAAAGCCTTCCCCCGCTGCCAACTTGAGCAACGTGCTGTTTCTTATGCCCGACCACCCGGCCTGGGCTGTGGTGCGGACATTGTGCGACCGCAGATGCCGTCGCAGAGGCGCGGGAACGCATTCATCAAGCAACAGTTTCATCGCGGGGCGGGGGCGGACAGAAGTCTTTCACTGGCCAGTTCAAGAACCGCATTAACCTGTGCCTTGCTCACAGTCGGAAAATCGTCGAGAAACTCATCGATCGAGTGGTTCCCTTCCAGATAATCGAAAAGGTGCCGTATCGGCACTCGAGTGCCAGCGAAGCACGGCGTGCCGTGCATAATCTCAGGATCTACTTTGATGACGTCCATTGCACCATTCTAACATACGCAGCCGCTATCAAGGGAACAAACCTTTAAGCCGGCACGCCTCCGCCACCCTCGAAATCGCAATCGTGTACGCCGCCGTTCGATAGTCGCAGTCCGCCTCATCCGCCTTCGCGTTCACCGCGTCAAAGGCCTTCTCCATCACCTTCTGCAACTCATCCTGCACCCGCTTCATGTCCCAGAAATAATTGTCCAGCCCCTGCACCCACTCAAAATAGCTCACCGTCACGCCACCGGCATTCGCCAGAATATCCGGCAGCACCGTCACCCCATTTTCGCGCAGAATATCGTCCGCCTCCGGCGTCGTCGGGCCATTGGCCCCCTCCACCACCGTGTGCGCCCGAACGTGCGGCGCAATCTCCTCCGTGATCGTGCTTTCCATCGCCGCCGGAATCAGCACATCGCAATCGCAGATCAGCAGCTCCTCGTTGGTGATCGGATCGCCTCCCGGAAAATCCGTCAGCACCCCGCGCTCCTTGTAATAGGCCCCGGCCGCTTCAATATCGATCCCGCTCTCATCAAAAATGCCCCCTTCCCTGGCCGAAATCGCCACGATCGTCGCCCCCCGTGCAGCCAGCAGCCGCGCTGTGTGAAATCCGACATTCCCAAACCCCTGCACCGCCACGCGGACATCGTTCAATTGCTTATTCTGCGTCGCCAGAAATTTCCGCAGCACATTCATGATCCCCCGGCCCGTCGCCTCCTCGCGGCCGACGCTTCCACCGAGCGAAACCGGTTTTCCCGTCACCACGCCCAATTCCTGATGCCCCACCATCATCGAATAAGTATCCAGAAACCACGCCATGATCTGCGCATCCGTCCCCGCATCCGGCGCGGGAATGTCCTGGTTGGGGCCGATGATCGGCATGATCTCAATCGTATACCGGCGCGTCAGCCGCTCCGTCTCGGCCGGCGACAGCGCCTTTCGATCGCAAACCACCCCGCCTTTTGCGCCGCCATAAGGCAGATCCACCAGCGCATTTTTCCAGGTCTGCAACATCGCCAGCGCCATCACCTCATCGCGGCTCACCGAAATGTCATAGCGAATCCCCCCTTTGAACGGCCCGCGGGCATTGTTGTGCTGCGCCCGATACCCCGTGAAAACCTGAATCCTCCCATCATCCATCCGCACCGGACACGACACCACCATCACCCGCTTGGGCGACGACAACACCTGCCGCCACGTCTCATCGAGGTGCATCGTCTGATACACCCGGTCAAAATAAAGATGCGCGTTCTGCCAGAATTTGGAGTGCTTGTCCTGGGGATGCAGGCGATTGGTAGGCGAAATGTTCGAGCCAGGGGGATTGGGTTGGATCATGTTGATTATATCGGCTCATTATGGGGCCTGTCCCCATCGCCGTTCCCTCGCCAGGCTTACCAATCAGCCGTGCAGCGCTCGGATGATGCGATTAAACAGCATCACTCTGCGGCCGAGGTGGTTCACGCCTCCGTTAATGCGAGTTGTGAGGGCGCGCACCGTGGTCGCCGACGTTCCTCCATCTGCCACGACGTTCAGATCGTGAGGTGCAAGATTCTTGGGAGCCATGGTCCAGAACCAGCCTGCGGAGTCCGCCGCCAGCTTCGGTTCCTTAACCTTTTTGGCGTTATCCTCGCTGGAGGTGACGTCCTCACCGGTGAACCGCTCATATGCTGTATACCTGTCCCGCCCGGTAATCTGTATCAATCCCCGCCCGATAAATAGCTTGCCATCTCCTGGCAGGATGTTTCCCAGGTCCTTGCGTCCCTCATAATTGCCCGGATTCCCTTCTTCAGTAAGGTGAAAAAACGAGCTCTCGGCGGCCACTTGAGCAAGGAAATGTGCCTGTCGCAGAGGGGTATTAATGTCATACCGCTGCATCGTGTCATTAATGTGTTCGATGAAATCGTCTATGTCGCCGGCCGCGCTTTCACCATAGGCATCGATAAGCTTGGCCCTGGTGATGAAGGGCATGCGCTTTAAGTTGGCAATAAAACCAATGGGGTGAAAGTTCCATATGGCTTTGGCAGTGGGCAGCGTAGTCACCGTGTCCCACCATTGCATCTCTTTGATATGATCGATGGTCTTGTCATAATCCGCCGCGTTGTGAAAACCCGCCGCGTTGTCGTCGCGCATGTTGAATGGCGCGTAATGCAGCCTGTCCCACTTGTTGATTGCCGTGTCGGTTTCATAGTCCCATTCCGTTGGATGCACACATGCCAGGCTACGCAGTTTCTTGCGCAGCTCCTCAACTGTCGCCAACTTGGTCTTGATGTCTCTTTCTTTCACGTACTGCGGGAGCGGATTGTTATGCGCGTCCCTGTCGACCACATCCAGTTGAGTCAGCAGAAAGTCTATGTCGCAAAAGCCATCATCCGTAAACAGGCTCTCGTCAATATTATTTGGATCCGGTTTGTTCTCCTGATTCTTTTCCTGCACATATTTCCAATCCAGCCAGTCATACTCACGGCTCAGACGCGTAACAGCTGAATCGGCCAGCCAGACCTGCTCGCCGGGCCCCAATGTAATACCGACCCATTTGTTACCATCCTTGTCGAACACATCCTCCGATTCGCTCAGCGGTTTCTCGATCCATGCCTTCCCTTCCCTCTCTACCGTCGGCAGCGCCTTAAGCTTGTTTTGCAGCGCATCGGCTTTGGCTTTGGGTGTGGGTACCGAAAACTTGAAGTTCCGGGCTGGATCCACAGGTGAGAGTGACAGCTCGGATGTCGCGATATACCAGTTGGTCATGATCGCAGAATCGAGCTTGTCGCTGGTTTTGGCGTTGAGCTCATCCTCGGAAATCCATCCGATCTTTCCTTCGTTCTCGTTCTCATATTTGACGTGGTACACATCGTCCACCTGCGCCA
>JBGPEF010000071.1:0-14458 GCA_041482675.1 Tepidisphaeraceae bacterium
CCATCCAAACCGAACCCCTCGCCGCCGAGCAGCTCAAACTCAACCGCGATCTCCAATCCCAACAGCGCCGAATCATCGACACTCTCGAATCCCTCCTCAGCCGCACCAGCGCCCGCGCTATCGCCGCCACCCAGCCCACCAAACCCGGCGGCGACCTCGAGAACGAACGCGAAAAACTCAAAGAGCTCGATGAAGCCCTCAAAAAATTCATGGCCGAGGAAAAACGCATCCTCGACGCCACCGCCACCCTCGCCAAAAAACCCGTCGACAACTACGACGACAACGACAAAAAGCTCCTCGAAGAGCTCAAGCTCTCCCAGGACAAGCTCGACGCTTTCATGCAGGAGAAAATCTCCGACTTCTCCAAGCTCGCCGAGCAGGACATGGCCAACGCCTCGCTGCTGAAGGAAATGATGGAGGTCTACAGCGAAGTCACCATGGCCAAAAACGCTTTGAAAAACAAAGCCGCCGAAATCGCCGTCCCCCTCGAAGAAATGGGCCTCGAACTCGCCAGGGAACTCTCCTCCAACATCGAAAAATGGCTCAGCGACAAGCCCGATCGCGAAAAGTGGAACCAGGAAGATCCCACCGGCAAGCAGGACATCCCCATGGCCGAGTTGCCCAGGGAACTCGAGGACATGGTTGGCGAGCTGATGGAAGAACAGGAAGATCTCTTCGAGGAAATGGAAGACACCGCCGCCAACTTTGCCGATTCCATCGACAAAGGCGCAGGCTGGGATGCCGCCGATGGCCCGATTGCCAACATGAGCGCCAAAGGCGTCACCGGCAATCAAAATCCCAACAACAACGAGATGAACGGCCGCTCCGGCGAAGGCCGCAGCGGCAAATCACAAGGCGAGATGGTCGAGGAAACCGCCACCGGCAAAGGCGGCCGGATGACACCCACCCGCCTCGACCCCACTCCCTTCCAGCAAGGCCAGGTCAAGGACACCAGCAAAGATCCCGTCGGCGGCGCGACCGGCGGCGGCAAAATGAGCGGCCAGGGCGGAGCGGGCCTCGAAGGCCCCGTCCCTCCCAAAGATCTCCAGGACAAAATGCAGCGCCTCGCCGGCAAACAGGCCGAGCTCCGCAACAAGGCCGAGCGATTGAACCTCGACAAGAAAGTCGCCCGCTACGATGGCTTCAAATTACTCGAAGCCGTCGCCCTCATGCGCCGGGTCGAGTCCGACATCGCCTCCAACCGCTACAACAACGCCCTCCGCCGCCGCGACATCATGCTCGACCGCATCGATGAATCCCACCTCCTGCTCAGCGGCCAGCTTCACGTCCAGAAAGACACCAGCCCCACCGCCTCCGACCGCATGGAAGACCAGATCAACGACGTCGTCAACGGCAACCTCCCCGCCGCCTGGTCCGAATCCCTCAAAGAGTTCTACAAAAAACTCGCCCAGCAATAACCCCGCCCCGCAACAATCAAAAAAAAATCGCGGGCCAGGATTCCACCTGGCCCGCGACAAAATCTCTATGAAGTTTTCAACCCAATTAAAGCACGAGCTGGAACTGCGACCTCAGCACAATCTCGTTGCCGCCATCGTTGGCATCGAGAACTCCAATGCCGTTCTGGTCCGAAGGCGCTCCGTTGGGCAGGAAGCTCAGGTCCACCGTGAACTTCGCCCGGTGCTTCCAGGAGCCATTGGCGCCAAGGTAGTAATTCACGCCCGCGGTCAGCTCATAGAACGTATCTTCCGTATTGCCGCCGGCGAACACGACCTCGTTGTCGAACTTGACCACATCCAGCCGTCCGAAGACTACACGAAAAGCAAAATGCTGCGGACACGCCGATGGTTTGTCGTGTGCTTCTTGATAGTTTTGAGTATCATGTTGAGGCGCGCCGAGAGAGGTAAACAATTGGCGGAATCGCAACCAATGACTAGCGGCGGTAATAATCCGAAGAGAGAAGGTGTCGCTGCGCTCAAGAAGTTGCTAGACGCGGGAAACCTTCGCTTGTCCACCGGAGACCGCCTGACGAAGCACTTTAATGCCTTGGTGCACGTCGGTTTCAGGACCCCGGATGGGAAGCGTCATAGCACCAATTACCTGGTCGAACGAGATGACGAACGGGTCTCGATCCTTCTTCTTACGGCAGATACGCTGCCCTTTTGCTACATAACGAACAAGCTGTTAGTGGCCGTCGATACCAGAAATCCGGGACAACTGCTGTTGCATGAGGGGGGTAATCCCAGTTTTGCCATTTCCTCGGACCACAGGGAAGTCCACTCAATATGCGACATCTCCTATCGCAGCCGGGCCGAAAAACCGAACCTCGTTCTCGACTTTTCAGCGATATTGGATGCGTGCGTGGGAAAGCTCAAGGCGGCGGAGGTGGACAAAAAGAAGAACTCGATTGAACTGGAGACCGAGCACGCCTTGGTTTCAGTCGAACTGCCCTACCCAGACGATTCGCAGAGCTTCCCAATTAAGGCATTTGTCATGAGCGGCAAGGCCAAGGATTGGCTTGCCGTCGGATCGATAGGCGTGGACTCCAGAGCGCCAGCTAACTTCTCGGGCGTTACCAAGGACGTCATAGAAAGCTTAGGGCTTCCAATTCGAGCGATGGGTGTTGACGAGGCCGGGCGTGTCGAGCTGATCGCGCCATCAGGCTTTGGGACTACTGAAAAGGAGAAGGACGCGGCCAGCCGGCTTACAAAACTCTTCTATGGCAAGAAGCCCCCCGGTGAGCAGGGCTTTGACGATCCCGAGGAGTAAGCCTCTCCCATCCTCCGAAGATTTCTCGGCTGCTGTTTGGCGAGTCGCGTCCAAGCGCAGGCAGCGGGAGGATGAAAATACAAGTCCCTTCCCGAAGAGCAGAGGGCTCCATTGAATGCGTCAAAAAAGTCTCTCGATCGGGGGCCACCGCCGCAAGTTACAAAACCCTACAGCAGAAGCTGGAACTGAGCGCGAAGGACCAACTCGTGGTTGTCGTTGTCTTGTAGAATACCCGCTCCGTCGTCATTGACGGGCGATCCTTTGGGCAGATAGGAAAGGTCTAGTTGAAGCCTTGCTGCCTGGCCGTAGAGGAAGTAACTCGTGCCGACTCGGAAAACGGGCACGTTGTTCACGCTGCCCGCGACAAGTCCGGAGTCGTCGAAGTGAATGTACTCAAGCTGGACAAAAGGCTCCCATCTTTGGTTGATTACGTAGCTCGCCTGCCCGCGCAGGGTCCAGTCGTAGGTGTCGGAGGTAACGACCCCGACGGTATTGCCCTTGGTGTAACGGCCGAGGTAGGCGCCGTAGAGTCCCAGGCCTTTCCCGTTTCCATACTGGGCGTCGATGACATGAGTGAAGGCGTCCGTGTGGCCCGCCTCGGTGTAATCCGCGCCGGCGCCTAACACCAGCAGCTCCGACTTCTGGCCGTAGGCCGCGAGCTTGTCGTACTCGCTCCACTTGCCAAAGAATTTATACTCCACGCGGCCGGCCACCCCCCAATTGGCGGGGATGCCGGTGGCCGGGAAGTCCTGGAAATTCGTATTCGCGCTCCGCAGACCGTCGGTGAGCGCGCCCTCCGCGCGTATGTCCCGCGCGTTAACGTAGATGAAGCTTACGCCCTGGATGTAGCCTTCGCCGTTGGCGAACAAATCGTCCACGAGGGTTCGGTCCACCGCCGCCGTATATTTGGTGCTGGTGATCTGCTCGTGATCGAGGGGATCCTTGAATTGTCCCATGCGAATGGAAAAGGGCGTGTTCGGAAGGTGGTACTGGGCGTACGCGTACTCCAGGGCCGGCGTGCCGTTGTGGCGGTCAGTCGCCCAGACGAAATTGTACGTAAGATCCGGGCCAAAGAGGTTTCCGTCCACGCCGACCTTCAGACGCCGGACCTCAAAGCCGCTCTCAAGGTCGTTGCCCCCATTGGTTTTCACGTCCTCGCGATAGTTGGTGACCTCTCGGAACTGGAACTGAGCCCAAGGGTGCAGAAGGAAGGCGCCATCGGCGCTGCGGAGGATGAACTTGCCATCGGTATAGCCCGCAGTGAAGCCCTCCATGGCCAGTAGCTGGCTGCGTTGCTGGGCATCCTTCAAGACCGCCTCGGTCACCGCATCGGCGTCTCGCGGGTTTTCCGTACGCACCTGTTGGTGGGATTTGACTTCGTCGAGCTGCGACTGGAGCGAGTTAATCCGCTCGAGTAACTCCTGCTTGGTCGGTTCGGCCGCCGCTGCTACGCCTGTTTTCAGGCTGATCAACGCCATAATCAGGAAAGCCAGTGCGCCGTGAAATGATCCCTGGACAATGCGCATAAGAACCTCTTTCAGTCTCGTGGCTATACCACGGAATGAAGCTGGGCATAAAAGCCCGCTGATTTACTATTCGTTTTATGTTGAAACGACTGCTCGGGAACCGGCGGAAGGATGTCGCTGTTGACTAAGTCTCAGCCGCGGTACCAGTTTCTGATTTAGGTCCTAACAACAGCGGCACATCCCGATGAGCCGGGCACCGTCGATGCGAAAGGTGGGCGAATTAGAGGGGAGGACTTTCATGGGTGCGGAATATATCGATACTCCAGAATCCTCGTCAAGCTTAAAAAACCAACTATTCCTATCTATTTTATAGCCAATTGGAATTTGTCTCATAACTTGTTGTCAAGGTAGATCTTGGGGCCGCATTGGCGCGGAAGTGTGACACATAAAAAGAAGAAGGGCGGCTTTTCAGCCGCCCGGATGGCGTGGTTTGAGCTCCGTTCGTCTCACTGCTTACAGCAACAATTGGAACTGCCCGCGGAAGAGAAATTCGTTCTGGTTGCGGCCCGTCGAGAGCACACCCGAGCCATCGTCGCTTACGGGTGAACCATTAGGCAGGAAGATGGCGTCGATCGTGAACTTCGCAGCATGTCCGTGGAGGTAGTAGTTCACCCCGGCGGTAATCTCATGTGTATCCGTGGTGGATCCGACGGGCAGGCCGGCGTCGTCGAACTTGATGTAATCGTAACGCACGTACGGCTCCAATTGTGGGCTAACCATAAAGCCGATCTGCCCCAAAACGCCCCAGTCGTAAGTGTTGACCGTGGGCCCGGGCGCAACCGAACCGCCGTTCGTGCCCGGCAGACCCTGATTGTGCCTGGTACAGCGGCCGATGAACGCGCCGTAGATGCTCAGACTGTTTGGTGTGGCATACTGCACGTCCACCGTATGGGAGAACTGGCCGGTATCGCCCGCTTGAGTGAAGTCGCCGGCAACGCCCACCACCAGCAGCTCCTTCTTATTGCCCTGTGGTGTCAGGTGTTCGTACTCCTTCCACGTGCCGAAGAACTTGTACTCGGCGCGGCCCACCACACCCCAGTCGGCGGGCGGCGAGTTGCCGGAAGTCACACTGGGGAAGTCTTGAAAATTCGTGTTGAAGCTGCGCATGCCGTCGGTGAATCCCGCCTCAGCGCGAAGCGCTCCGTCGTTGTCGAAAATACCCGTAACGCCCTGCACGAAGCCGTCGCCGTTGGCAAGAATGTCGGTGATGAGCGACCGCTCCACCGTGAGCTGGTATTTGGAGCTCACGATCTGTTCATGGTCAAAGGGGTTCTTGAACTGGCCCGCGCGGATTCCAAACGCCGAACCGGAGGGTTTGTACTTGGCCCAGGCTTCTTCAAGCTTCGGCAATCCGTCGTGGCGATCGGTCGCCCAGAGAAAGAGGTAGGTGAGCTCCGGGCTGAAGACATTGCCGTCGAAGCCGAACTTGATGCGCCGCACCTCAAACCCATTCTGAGTGTCGTTATCGCCGTTGGCCTTTGCGTTTTCGCGATAGTTGGTGATGTCACGGAACTGGAACTGGAGCCAGGGGTGCAAGAGGAAGTTGCCGTCGGCGCTGCCGAGGAGGAACTTGCCGTCGGAATATCCCGCGGTGAAGCCCTCCATGGCCAGTAGCTGGCTGCGCTGCTGGGCATCCTTCAGGACCGCCGCCGTCACCGCATCGGCGTCGCGCGCGTCCGCCTTATCCGCGCGCGCCTGCTGCTGGGTTTTGACTTCGTCGAGTTGCGACTGAAGTGAATTAATCCTGTCGAGTAACTCCTGCTTAGTCGGCTCAGCGGCTCGCGCGGCGCCTGCGATGCCCAAGCCGATGGCCACGGTCTGGCCGAGGAGCGCCAGTCGGCTCCGTTTCAATCCTTCCATGAGAGTCTCCCATAATTGCGCGTCGATGACGCGCACCCAAAGGTTCCCACGGCAGCCCACGCGGACTCTCCGCTTACAACACGGCACTGAACAGCTTTTCAGGGCCATTGCCCCGGCATTTATCGGCGAGTTGAGCTACGTTGCGATAGTGCGCCTTCTCCTGGGCCCGAGAGCGTGGCGAGTCAAACCGCACAGGCGGACATCATTAACTCGCCTCGTTATGATTGAATTATGGAAATAAAAAAAATTGGTTAATTAATTCGAATTAGCCTAAATGAAGCACAGATATGCGCTTACGTGCGGGGCCCATCGGCTTTTTCAAAAGCGCACGCTGCCTCAGATCCACCGCCGCGAGGTCGCACATGACGTTTTGGGATTGCGACAGCGGTAGACATTTCCCGGCATCAGAATACGATGTAACCGTGGTTACATCTTGCCAGCGTCATTGAGGCTTCGTAGCCTTTATTCAGGCACCGATCCGGCTTGGATCGGTCGTAAGTGCTACTGCATCCACTCGCCACCGATTTCTTTAGAAGAGAGTTCGGACGAATGAACCTTGTATCCATCGCATTGAGACGGCCGCTCTCACTCATGGTCGTAGTTGTGGCCTCCGTTCTCGCCGGCGTCCTGGCGATTCAGCGCATGCCGCGGGACATCTTCCCGGATCTGGGGGTGCCGGTTATCTACGTTGCCCAGCCCTACGGTGGCATGGACCCGGCGCAGATGGAAGGGTTCCTCGTCAATTATTATGAATACCACTTCCTCTACATCACCGGCATCGAGCACGTCGAGTCCAAATCGATTCAAGGTGTGGGCCTGATCAAGCTCCAGTTCCACCCCGGAACCAACATGGCGCAGGCCATGGCTGAAACGGTGTCCTACGTGAACCGTTCCCGGGCCTTCATGCCGGCCGGCACCGTGCCACCCTTCATCATGCGCTTCGATGCCGGTAGCGTGCCGGTGGGCAACCTGGTCTTCTCCAGCGACAGTCGTAGCGTGGCCGAGTTGCAGGATGCGGCATTGTTCAAGGTGCGTCCGCTGTTCGCGACGTTGCCGGGCGTGTCGGCGCCGCCGCCATTTGGGGCCAGCCAGCGGACGGTGGTCATCCGTCCCGATCCCGAGCGGTTGCGGGCGTATGACATGTCCCCTGATGAGATCGTAAAGGCGATCGCCGAAGGGAACATCATCAGCCCCTCCGGCAACGTCCGCATCGGCGACCAGATGCCGATGGTGCCGACCAATTCTGTCGTCTCTGACGTCAAAGACCTGGGCGCGATTCCGATCCGATCCGATGGCCCTCGGACCGTTTTTCTCCGCGACTTAGCCACGGTCGAAGACAGCTCGGATATCCAGACCGGGTTCGCGCTGGTCAATGGCCGGCGGACTGTCTACATCCCCGTGACCAAGCGTGCGGATGCCTCTACCTTGGCGGTGGTGAACCTCGTCAAGGAGAACATTCCCAAGTTTCAGTCGGTGCTGCCGGATGACGTCAAGGTCAGCTATGAATTTGACCAGTCTCCGTACGTCACCCGCGCCATCTGGGGGCTCACGCTCGAAGGAATGATTGGAGCCGTTCTGACGGGCCTCATGGTGCTGCTGTTCCTGCGTGATTGGCGCAGCGCACTCGTCGTGGTGCTGAATATTCCGCTCTCGATTCTAGCGGCGTGCTTTGCCCTTTGGGTAACCGGCCAGACCGTCAACATCATGACCCTCGGCGGCCTGGCGCTGGCGGTCGGGATCCTGGTGGATGAGGCGACCGTCACCATCGAAAACATTCACACTCATCTCTCCCGCGGCCAGTCGCTGGCTCATGCGGCGTTGGATGCCACGCGCGAAACCACTTTGCCCCGGCTGCTGGCAATGCTCTGCATCCTGGCGGTTTTCATCCCCGCATTCT
The DNA here is from genome assembly GCA_041482675.1 of Tepidisphaeraceae bacterium. Taxonomy (GTDB): domain Bacteria; phylum Planctomycetota; class Phycisphaerae; order Tepidisphaerales; family Tepidisphaeraceae; genus JBGPEF01. Next base: position 8,011 of record JBGPEF010000071.1, read on the forward strand.
TCATGACCGGCGCCGCCAGGAACTTGTTTGTCCCCCTGGCCCTGGCGGTCGGATTCTCGATGGTGGTTTCTTATCTGCTTTCGAGCACGTTCGTCCCGATCCTGTCGGTATGGATACTTCGCAAAGACGGCCATGAAGCGCAGCCGGGAGTGCACGACAAGCCAAAGACATTCTTCGAGCGAATCCGCTCCGGGTACCGTGGATTTTCCGGTCCTATCGTGCGGCTGCGGTGGGTAGTGGTCCCCGTGTACCTGCTGATCGCTGGGCTCATCGTCGTCCTCGTGGGTAGGCGGCTTGGGACAGAGATCTTTCCGATTGTTGACGTCGGCCAGTTCCAGTTGCGACTGCGGGCTCCCGCGGGAACGCGGATCGAGCGCACCGAGCAGATCGCGCTCCAGACGCTGGAGGCGATCAAGGAGGAGGTCGGAGCCGATAACGTCGAGATCACCCTGGGATTTGTGGGCGTTCAGCCTGCAACCTACCCGATCAACACCATCTACCTGTGGACCGCGGGACCAGAAGAGGCCGTGATGCAGGTGCAATTGAAGCGCGGGACCAAGGTCCGCGTTGAGGAGTTAAAAGATACTCTCCGCAAAAAACTGCCGCAGAAGCTGGCCCAGGTGCGCTTCAGCTTTGAGCCCAGCGACATTGTCAGCCGGGTGATGAGCTTCGGCTCTCCGACGCCCCTGCAAGTGGCGGTAAGCGGACCAAACCTCGCCGCCAACCGCGACTATGTCCAGAAATTGCAGGATGCGCTGGCCCAGGCGCCCACCCTCCGCGATCTCCAGTTGGAGCAGGAACTGGAATACCCTGCCCTGAAAATAAATGTCGATCGTGAGCGCGCCGGAGTGATGGGCGTGACCGTCAACGATGTGTCGAAGGCGGTGGTCTCGGCCACGTCTTCCAGCCGGTACACCGCCGCCAACTTCTGGGCCGATCCCAAGAGCGGCGTCGGTTACCAGGTGCAGGTGCAGATCCCAGAGAGGCTGATGAATTCGGCCGAGGAGGTACGAAACATCCCGATAACTCACAAGGCGGGCCAGCAGCTCAGCCTGCGCAACGTCGCGACCGTCGCTGAAGGCACTACGCTGGGCGAGTACGATCGCTACAACATGCAGCGGATGCTGACCCTCACCGCAAACATCAGTGGAGAGGACTTGGGTAGCGCGTCCGAGCGGCTGAAAAAGGCGCTCCGTCAGGCGGGCGCGCCGCCCCCGGGAGTGAACATCGCCGTGCGCGGGCAGACGGCGCCGATGCAGCAGATATTCGACGGCTTGCAGACCGGCTTGGTGCTGGCAGTCGCGGTTATCTTCCTGCTGCTGACGGCCAACTTCCAGTCGATCCGCCTGTCGCTGGCCGTGGTCCTGACGGTGCCGGCGGTCGTGGCGGGCGTCGCGATCTCGCTGGCGGTGACCCGTACGACGCTCAACCTCCAGTCGTTCATGGGCTCGATCATGGCGATCGGCGTGGCGGTCGCTAACTCGATCCTCCTTGTGACTTTCGCGGAGCGCAGCCGGACGGGCGGGCAGGCGGCACGGGAGGCCGCGTTGGAAGGCGCAACCAGCCGCCTTCGCCCAATCTTGATGACCAGCTTCGCCATGATCGCAGGAATGATCCCGATGGCGCTGGGTCTGGGGGAGGGTGGCGAGCAGACCGCGCCGCTGGGAAGAGCCGTCATAGGCGGATTGGCTGGCGCGACGCTGGCCACGCTGTTTGTTCTCCCGGCGATCTACGCCCTCATCCAGGGCAAGGCTCCCCGCATTTCGTCTTCTCTGGACCCCGAGGATCCGCACAGCAGCTACTTCGAGTCGAGCGATAGAACGTCCGCTGACGGCAGGAGGGGGACCGAGTCGGCTGGCGCGAACGGCCCCCAGGCCAAGGACGACTCCGCCTCAGTAACGTGAGCATTTTGACCTTGTGGAGAAATAAATGATCAACAGGAAGAGCTTTCTGAAGCCTGGGAGATTGGCGTGGCTCGCCGGACTCGCGGTTGCGGCCGCCGGACTGACGTTCCTTGCCGTGCCTGCGGCCCCGTCGGCCTGGGCGCAACGAGAGAACGCCACCGCGGCCAATAAGCAGCCGCCGAGCGTCGAGGTCACAAAACCACAACGCGGCACGGTGTCGCACAAGGTGCAGTTCCCGGCCTTTGTCGAGGCATTCGAGCAGGCAGACCTGTACGCCAAGACCTCCGGCTATCTCTCCGAAGTTCGCGCCGACATTGGCGACCGCATAAAGGCCGGCCAGATTTTGGCCGTCATTGACGTGCCGGAACAGGTCAACGACCTCACTGAAGCCAAGGCGATGCTCGTGGCAAAACAGCAATTGCTGAAAGCGGCCGAAGCGACGGTGGACCAATCGAAGCGGGCGTTGGAGACCGCGCAGCGGCAACTCGAGCGCTACCGGGCCCAGACGACGTTGGAGGAATCGACTCTTAAGCGACAGGAGGAGCTTTTCGCGAACAAGGCGGCCACAAACCAGCAGCTTGACGAATTCCGCGCCAAGGCTGCTGTAGCCAGGGCTGATGTCGGGGTAGCCGAGGCCAAGATCGAGGCCGCCAAGGCAGACGTTCGAGGCGCCGAAGCCGCCAAGGGCGTAGCCACGGCCCAAGTGGACGTGGCCGCAGCGCAAGTGGAGAAGATTACCACCCTCTTGGGATACTCCCGGATCGCAGCTCCGTTCGACGGGGTGGTCACGCGCCGGCTAGCCAATCGCGGTGACCTGGCACAGGCGGCGATGGCCAGCCGCACGTCGCCGCTTTTCACGGTGCAGCGGATCGACATCGTCCGGGTCGTGTGTGAAGTTCCCGAGGCCGAAGCCGCCCGCGTGAGGGTGGACGACCTGGCACACGTGAGGCTAATCGGCGCCGAGGGCAAGACAATCGACGCGACGGTCACCCGCCTCGCCTCCGCGCTGAATCCGACCAGCCGAACGATGCGCACCGAGATTCACCTGGCAAATACGGATGGACGGTACCTGCCGGGTATCTATACGCAAGTCGCGCTGGAACTCGGCCGCCGCGAGAATGCCATCACCGTGCCGTCCACCGCTGTCGGCTCCGACGCCAAGGGCACGTTCGTCTACACCATTGTGGGCGGGAAGGTAATGCGGACGGCGGTCAAAATCGGTTTGAACGAGGGAGGGGTGGCCGAAGTGACCGAAGGACTGGCCGAGGATGCGCAGGTCGTTATAACCGCCAAGGGGGCGCCACAACCCGGCACCGCCATAGCTGCGGCGCCGACTTCTGCAAAGCAGTAGCGTCCGGCGGGTCTTTGAATTTATAGGGAGGACAGGAAAGATGTCGGAAATTAAAACCGTCACAGCCGTCCTGCTTCTTTTTGTGGCCTTGGGCCACTTCGGCGGGTGCGCCGCGCCGGGGCCGGGCAGCGCTCGCATCCGCCCGGATGTATCGCCCTCGACGCAACCCACAGGTGAGTCATTCCGACTGGATCGGTCACAGATCGCCCCAATGTACCGGGAGCTGTTGGCGATCGACCTGTCAACAGTTGTGAGCGTCGCCGCGGCACAAAACATCGATATCCGTCAGGCGCGCCAGCGGGTGCGGGCCGCGGAAGGCCGCTACGAGAGTAGCCTCGGCGCCATATTTCCGGTCTTCGCCCCCAGTCTCAGCTATGAAGACGTCGAAGGCTCTGTTCGTGCCGTTAACGGTCCGGTCGTGCCGGCCGACTTCAACTCCTTCGCGCCGGTGGCATTGGTCCAGTGGGTGATTAATCCCGGCAAAGTGGTGTCCGACATCATCGCGGCTCGCAAGCGTCTGCTGGCCTCGGAGCAGCAGGAGCAGTTTGTCGTCATGGAGACAATCCGTGCCAGCGCCGTTCAGTATTACGACCTGATGCTGGCACAAGCCAAGCTGTCGCTGGCCAATCGCGCCGTGGCGGAGGCCGAGGAACTGCTGCGGATCACGCGGGTGCGGCTGAACGCGGGTGCCGGCCTGCCCGCGGATGACCTGCGAGCCCAGGCCGCCCTGGCTGGCCGTCAGCAGGACCTGGCACTGGCGCTGAACGCGTTCTATCAGGCATCCGTAGCACTGGCGGTCACCCTGCACCTTGACTCCGCGGTGACGCTCGTGCCCAAGCCGGACGAAATCGCGCCGGTGACACTCGTCAGAGAAGACCTGACCCTGGACCAATGTCTGGGACTGGCTTTGGAATGGCGGACGGATCTGCAAGGTGTGCGCTCGCTGATCGCCGCGGCCGCTGCGGAAACTGCCGGTGCGACCTGGGGTGCGCTGGCGCCGCAGGTGCAGGCGGGCTACCAGTATGGCGGCATCTCCAGCCACATCCCCGGCCAAACCTTCGGCATTCACGAGCAGAAGCGTTTCGCGGCCAGCGCGGGCTGGGCATTGGGACTCTCAACATTCGGACAGGTGAAGACGGCAAACGCCGGCGAGCGCCAAGCACGACTTGAGGCCGAGCGCCAACTGGACCAGGTGCGCGCCCAAGTCGTTCGCGCGACCGAAGACAGCCGAACCAACAAAAAAATCCTCCCCATGGCCAGGCAGCAGCTTGCGGCGGCCGAAGAGGCGCTGCGGCTGACTCAGGCGAATCTGCAAGCCGGGACCATGCTTACCTTAGACGTACTTCAGGCAGAGGATGCGGTCAACGAAGCCCGGCTGCGGTACGCACAGGCCGTGGCCCGCTACAACCAGTCCCAGCTCAACCTCCTGGAGGGCTTGGGGCTGCTCGACGTAAATAGCGTTATTCCCTCGAATTCACCCGCCACCGCGCCGGCCAGCGCGTACAGCCCGTCCGCTCCGTCACACACAGCGGCCTCGGTTCTAGATGGTAAGGCCGGAATCCGATGAGAGCCACGAGCTGACGAATTTTGCATTGGGGCTCGCGACTGAAGTGGCATCCGCCGCCCATGCGGCGACAGCGCCCATCGAAATCACGCCCGCAACCGCCGCGACTATGCGACTCCTGGGGTTGGTCATTGGCTACTCCTTTCCCGGCGGCCAGCGCTTTCGCGGCCGCACCTTAAGGTTCCCGCCGGCCGACCTTGCCACGGGAGAGCATCTGCGGCTGACCGGTCCGACCGGCCATCCGACCCCAAGGCTGCTCAAGCCTTGAAGTCCCCAACGCACACCTGGGATTCCGCGCCCTTCGTGCGAAGGGTCAGTGCTCATTTCGACCAACCCCCACACCTTCCCTTAATAATTGACTATCTCCCGCCCGGTAATCACCTTGCCGCCAATCGTGACCCCAGCGTCCGCTATCTACTGTCCGATAATGCCGCGCGCAACAGCACACCCCCCGCGTTAACAACTCGGCTGCAACATTCCGCTAAAATCTGGTTACCAATTCGACGTGAATCCTGAAATGGGTTGCGTAGGGGCGGCTTTAGCCGCCGTCGCTGTGTCCGATTCGGCGGCTGAAGCCGCCCCTACAGCACCCTTCAAATTTCAAATCTCAAATTTGAAATTATCTCCCCACGCTCGCCACCGCCGCACCACTCGGCCGCGTCGTCGGCGCTGGCGATGTCGCTGCCACCCGCGCCTGCTCAAGCAGCAATTCCGTCGCCTGCGGTATCGCCCCAAAACCCAGCGTCGCCACCACCGACCCGATCACCGCGATCAAAACCGTCACCTGCATCCGCGGCGCAGCCGGCCCACCAACCATCATCGCCCCCTCCTGCTCCGCCGCCGCTGCCGGCCGCAGGAACATGCTCCCCACGATCCGCAAATAATACGCGGCCGATATCGCCGCATTCACCACAAGGATGATCACCAGAATCGTCATCCCCCCGCGCAGCGCTGGCACGATCAAAAACAGTTTGCCCGCGAATCCCACCGTCAGCGGCATCCCAATCAGGCTGAAGCACGCCACCGCCATCGCCAGACCCAGCCCCACGTGCCGCCGCCCCTGGCCCGCCAGATCATCGAATGTCTCCGCCGACCCTTCCCCATCCCGCGAGGGCAGCATCATCAAAACCCCAAACGCCGCCGCATTCATCAATCCATACGCCGCCAGATAAAACAGGATTCCCTGGAGCGCTACCGGCCCCACCGGCCTGCCGTCCGAAACTCCCGCCAGCGCCGCCGCCCCGACCAGCATGTATCCCGTGTGCGCAATCGAGCTGTACGCCAGCACCCGCTTCACATTGCTCTGCAAAAGCCCCAGTACGTTGCCAACCGTCATCGACAGCGCTGCCAGCGCCCACAGCAGCCACGCAATCTGCTTCGGCAATAACGCAAAATCGTCCCCTCCCACCATCGCCAGTATTTTGAACAGCGCTACGAAGCCGGCCGTCTTCGGCACGAACGCCAAAAACGCCGTCACCGGCGTGGCCGCCCCTTCATACACATCTCCCGCATAAAAATGCAGCGGAAATGCGGCCATCTTGAACGCCAGGCCCAAAATCACCAGCAGCACCCCCATCTTCTGCCAGGCCGCCAGGTTTCCCGTGCTGCCAATCGTCTGCTGCAAAACCG
>JBGPEF010000072.1:0-14454 GCA_041482675.1 Tepidisphaeraceae bacterium
ATTTTCCGTTCCGAACCACCAAAGAAAGACGTCGATGAGCAAAATGAGTTGGCCGCGAAACAATTGCTGCGGCGGACTGGCGTGGTTTTCCGCCGCACCATCATGCGCGAGAAATTGCCGGTGACATGGGGGCAGTTGACGCGAATCTATCGGCGAATGGAATTGCGCGGCGAGGTTCGCGGCGGACGATTCGTCGGCGGATTCGCGGGAGAGCAATTTGCCCTGCCGGAGGCCGTTGAATTGCTGCGGCGTCTGCGGCGCGAAGGCGCGCGCGAGGCGATCTCGGTGGTCTCGGCCGATCCGCTGAATTTTCAGGGGATTCTCACACCCCAAAAACGCGTGGCGCCGACGACGCGGACGCCGGTTTTGGTTGGTTGAGGGCGGCAATCCTTCTGATCGTGATCCATCCTGATTCCGGCAACTATTTCCGCCTGTTCCGGCAATGACGATTGTGCGGGTTATACCGTCTGCTCCAATTCCGTGCCTGTTGAACTGGAAAAGCCAATCCGCCTTCACCGTCTGCACAAGAGCGGGGAATTTAACCGGCTGGACTGCCCATGTCCGCCCCCGGCCCGGCCGATCAAGTATCGGAGGAGAAATTACCGTGACTCCGAACGCTGCGTCCCCTTCCCAACGTTCCGCAGGCATGCCTCAAGATGCCGCGGGAGATCGACCGACCCCCCTCTCGCCACCCGCGACTCTCAAGCAGTCTGCGCAGCCAGCGCAGGCTTCCCGCATGCCGGCCGGACAGGATTTGCGCAAGAGCGCTGTCGCCCTGTTCACCTTTCTGCGCGAGCTGGTGAGCCTGCGCACGACGGTGGTGCGCAATGTCCAGAGCTACGACCGCGTGCTGTGGATTGATGAAGTGCCCAAGGAAGGGGAATGCGACTGCGTCGAATTCCGCCCGGGCAACGATGATTCGGAGGAGGATTGGTGGCTCCAGGTCCGCAAGCCGACATTTTCCGATCCGCCGCAGCTTCCCGAACAATTACTGGGCAAGGTTGACGCCGAGCAGCTTCGTGATTCGTCGCTGGAGGCGCCATCCTTTAAGGAGGCGCGCCGCAAGACCGACAGCGCCGCCGGGGAAAGCCCGGACCAGGCAGCCCTCCGCCAGGAATATCAGCGCTACGTCAGCGAAAAATGGAAATTGTGGGCCGTGGAGGACAAGCGCAAGCGGCGGGTGTTGCGCATCTACACCGATCTGTTCTCGCTCTATCAACAGCAGAAGGAACTGGGCGAGGCCTATGAAGTGATCCTGGCCATCGGCCAGTTGCGATGGATTCCCAAGCCCGGCGTCGAGGTGAATCGCCACCTGGTGGCGGTGCAGACCAGCATCGAGTTTGACTCGCAAAAGGGCGTCATCACCGTCGGTCCGGCGGCCGAGGGCGCCAAGCCGCGCCTGGAAGAGGACATGCTCGAGCTGGATGAGCGGCCGTCGCCGGATGTGCTGACATCGCTCGAAGAAGAGGTGAGCCGCTGTGATGATGACATCTGGCGCAACGACAAGATGATCAATGCGCTCAAGTCGTTTGTCCATTCGCTGGGCGGCGGCGATGGCGCGTATCTGGATGAACTCAAGCCGATCGATCATGCGACGACCGCGCCTCAGGTGCATTATGCCCCGGCCATCATCGTGCGCGGGCGCACCGAAGCCGGGTTGCTCCAGGTGTATGGACGAATCCTCGAAGACCTGAAAAAGCGCCCGGATGTTCCGCAGGGTTTGCTGCCGCTGTTGGAGATCGGCTGGCAGGCGCGCGAGCACAAAGACGCCGCCAAGCTGCCGCCCGACGGCGCGCCGGAGCTGGTGTTTCCGCTGCATTCCAACGAAGAGCAGCGGGAGATTGTCTCGCAATTGACGGCGCAGTCCGGTGTCGTGGTGCAGGGCCCTCCAGGCACCGGCAAGTCGCACACCATCGCCAACCTGGTCTGCCATCTGCTGGCCACGGGCAACCGCGTGCTGGTCACCAGCCACGCCCCGCGCGCGCTGCGAATTCTCAAAGACAAAATTCCCCAGGCGATCACCAATATGTGCGTCGTGCTGCTGGGCAATGACCGCACCGCGCTCACCGAGCTGGAATCATCGGTGCAGATGATCACGCAACAGCTCAACACCTGGAACCCGCCGGTCCGCGCGGCGGCCGTGAATGAAGTAGAGGCGCAGCTTGCGACCGTGCGGGCGCGGGCGGCCGAGGTGGATAAGGATTTGCGCGCCTTCCGCGAAAGCGATACCCACGAGCATCCACCCCTTCCCGGTGGATATGGCGGCACGCTTCAGAAGGTTGCCCAGTCGCTGCGGGCGCAGCAGCATCGCCACGCCTGGCTGGCGCAATATGCGCAGGGGCTGGATCTGGAGAATCTGCCGGAGCAGCCGGGCATTAGCAATGATGAGGCCCTTCAGTTGCTGGCGGCCGTGCGCAAGATGGATGTCAAGCACCGGGCCGATTTGCAGAAATTGTTGCCGCCGCCGGAGGAAGCCCCCACGCCCGAGGTGCTTCAGGGAATGGTGGATGAGGAGGAGCGATGGAAAGAGGCCGCCGCGCAGGCGCGGGCTTCCGTCGAGACGCCGCTGCCGGCCGATTTTGATGCGGATGAGGGAATTCTCAAGGAGCTGTGCGACCTGCTCGAGCAGATCGTGCGGCACAATTCCGAGATGGCGGGGGCGCATTTTGCATGGGTGCCCAAGCTGGCCCGCGATGTTCGCGCTGGGCAGTACGAGACTTGGAAGCAGCTTCTCGAACAGACCAAGAACCGTGTGGCGGCCGTCAAGAAGCAGCCGGAAAACATTTACGAGCTGGAAGTGATCAACCTGGGCGAGATCGACATCGCCACGCTGCACGAGGACATCGAAACCATCTTCAAACATCTGAAAGCGGGCGGAAAGCTCAAGCGCTTCTTCCGCTATATCTCCCCGGCCAAGGAACGGCGCTACATCTTCAGCATGGTGCGAATCGGCGGCAAGCGCGTGCGCAACATGGAGGTGCTCAAGCAGCTTCGCGCCTGGACCGAGGTGCAGTGGCAGCTGCTGTCGCTGCGGCAGAGCTGGTCGGACATCGCCGAAGCCCCGCAGGGAGCGATTGTCCGCCGGCTGCCCCTGTGGAACCAGTGGTGCACGATCATCGACTCGGCCAACCAGTTGCACATGCTCATTCAGCGGGCCCGCGAGCTGCTTGGCAAATTCTCGATGATCAAGCTGCCGGATTGGAACCATCTCGAGTCGCTCCAGCTCCTGCACAAGCAGGTGAAAGTGCTGGTGGTGCAGAAGGAGCACCTCAAGCGGCGGCAGGCCATCAATCATCTGGCCGAGCAGGCAGCGCATCGGGCAGCGCGCTCAAATACACACCCCATCGTCGCCAAAATCGCGGACACCGTGAAGGCGCGCGATGTCGAATCGTACCGTTCCATTCATTCACAGATCGCCGAGCTGCACGCCGACCGCGAAAAATGGGCCCACGGCGAGCAGTTGCTCAAGAAAATCGCCGAACACATGCCCAAGTTCGCCACGGCGCTTTCTGATGATCCCAGCGATAGCGCGTGGGATGAGCGCCTGGCCAGTCTGAGCGACACTTGGCTGTGGCTGAAGGGTGATCGCTGGCTCAAGCAGCAGCTCGATCCAAGGCACTTTGAATATCTCCAGACCGAGCGCAAGACGCTCCAGGACCATCTCCAGGCGGCCATGGTCAAGCTGGCGGCCGAGAAGGCCTGGCATCATTGCATGGCCCGCATGACCCCGGCCGAGGAAACTTATCTCAAAGCGTGGGTGCAGGCGATCAAGAACATCGGCGCTGGCACCGGCAAGCGGGCCAAGCGCTTCCGCAAGGTGGCCCGCCAGACCCTCGACCGCTGCCGCTCGGCGATTCCGGCCTGGATCATGCCGATTCACCGCGTGGCCGAGACGATTATTCCCGGCGAGGACCGCTTTGACGTGGTGATCGTGGACGAAGCCAGCCAGTCGGGCCCCGAAGCCCTCTTCCTGCACTACATCGCCAAGAAGATCATCATCGTCGGCGACGACAAGCAGATCGCGCCCTACAACGTGGGCATCAACCGTGATGATGTCGAGCTGCTCCGCTCGCGGCACATTTCGCACCTGCCCCTGGCCGATTATTTCGACCTGGAGCACAGCTTCTTCGACCAGGCGTATCTTCGCTTCGGCAACCGCATCCGCCTCTGCGAGCACTTCCGCTGCATGCCGGAGATCATTCAGTTCTCCAACAGCCTCTGCTACAGCAACGAGCCACTCCTGCCACTGCGCCAATACGGCGATGGACGCCTCGAGCCGGTCGTCGTGGCCCGTCATTGCGATGGCCACATGGATGGCGTTTCGCCCTCCGTCGCCAACAAGGTCGAGGCCGAGGCCATCTGCAAACAAATCGCCAAGCTCGTCGCCGATCCGGCGTATAAGGACAAGACATTTGGTGTGATCTCACTGCTTGGCGATAAGCAGGCGCGCCTGATCGAACAGAAACTTCTGGCCGCGATCGGCCCCGAAGAGATGGAGCGCCGCCGCCTGATTTGCGGCGATGCCTACTCCTTCCAGGGCGATGAGCGGCACGTGATGTTCATCAGCCTGGTCGTGGCCGCCGATGATGGACGCCGCCTGGCCACACTCACGCAGCCGGCCGATGAGCGGCGCTTCAACGTCGCCGCCAGCCGCGCCCGCGATCAGATGTGGCTGTTCCACAGCGTGAACCCCGAAGATCTTTCGCAAAAATGCCTTCGCCGCCGATTACTCGAATACTGCCTTAACCCACAGGTGCCTCAGGAGCCGGGGGACGATCTGCCGTTCGCCGATTTGGAAGCCGCCGCCAGCAACGCCGACCGCGCCCGCGTCCCCGCGCCGCCGCCGTTTGAAAGCTGGCTGGAGGTGGATGTTTACCTCCAGGTTCGCCGCCGCGGCTATCGCGTGCTGGCGCAACACGCCTTCGCCGGTTACAAGATCGATCTGGTCGTCAGCGGCACGCACGCGCGGCTTGCTGTCGAATGCGACGGCGAGGACTGGAACGGCCAGGAGCGCTACGACGCCGACATGGCCCGCCGCCGCCAATTGGAACGCTGCGGCTGGCGCTTCTGGCGCATCCGCGGCGGTACTTTCTACCGCAATCCCGAGGCGGCCATGCAGCCGCTCTGGGATCTGCTGGAGCGAACCGGCATCAAGCCCCTGGCCGACATCCCCCAGGCCGCATGGGTTGCCAAGGAGGAAGAGGTCGAGGACGCACCCGCCGCCAGCAAGCGCAGCCGGGCGAAGAAGTCGGCCGACGACGACGAACCGGCCGAGAAAAAGACGCCCCGTCGCAAGAGCGCCTGAATGCCGGCCGGTCAGTGATAGTCGCGATGTCGCCTACTTCACGGTGATGTGATAGGTCATGTCCAATCCGAAATCGCCGTCGAACGGGTCTCCGTCATCCACAGAAAAGTGATACATGCTGGCGTAGTGAAGCGTGTGCTGTCCACCTGATAGAGGGGCGAGCATCACGGAATAGGCGTCGGCCACCGATGTGCCCGTTCCGCCAACCTCGCCGAAAATCCAGGGAGTAGGGGCGGTGAATGTGTATTGGGGTGTTACGAAGCGATAGGAGCCCAGGTCCTTTACTTCTACCCCGTCAACTTCGCAAAACACGTCCACAATGTGGTCGGTCCAGAACTTGGCGCATGCGGCCTGCTCTTCCTCCGTATCGCCATGAAATCCGCTGTCCTCGGGCTCAAGAGCAGAGCACTCTGCTCCTCCGACTTCGAAGAACAAAGAGATGCCTGCTGGGATCACAACAGCTCTCTCGACGGTGCCGCCAGGAGCGCCCAAAAACCACACTTTTCCGCTCTGCCCCTCCGTGACGTCAAATTCGTCCGTGTCGAGTTGCGGATGGCCATCGAGGGGAAGCGACATCGACCATTGATGAAATCTCGCCAACCATTCGCCGTAGCTGTGCCCATACGGCCTGGACTGCAACGGGAAAACCCCGGGCGTGGTCGCCGCGCCACTCAGCAGCCAACCAATGCCGCACAAGACAACCAAACGCACAACTTGAAGCGATCGTTTTCTCATCTGCTGTGACATAACCAACCTCCCATGAATTGAAGCTTCCTGGCAGGCGGTCATCGGGCCGCCGGCGCTAAAAGTCAAACTTGACCACGACCAAGCATTGAATATGTCATCTAAACGATTAGCATAGTTATGATCGCGTGCAACCCCCCTCATCAGGGGAGGAGGGTGGCCACGCCGTGGCAAGGGGCTTGCATGAGTCGGTCCGGGCAGCCGAAACTCAGCGAGGTTGCAGCCATTTTTCGCCTGGCCCGCGAGGCCTGCGAATTGGGGGAAGATCCTGTCAAGTGGCGACAACACGTCCTCCGTGAGCTATCCCATCAGCGAGGGTTGACATGGAGCGGGAGCATGCTCATGCCGCTGGACTTTGACCCTACGGCGATCCGCTTTCTCCTCACTGTTTTCTTCTTCGGTGATGCCGACGGCGGTCAGCGCTGGGTGCGCTATCTCGCGGCGGGAAGCTGCGAGGCCGACCCCTGTACGCCGCGCCTGCGCACCCTGCTTGATCGGCAATTCTCCTGCACCAGGCCTCAAGTGTGCGAAGACCGCACCTGGTACATGTCGCCGTATTTCAACGAATTTCGTCGCCCCATGGATCAGGATGATTTGCTGTTTTCGTACCTGCCGCTGCCCGAATTCGGTTGCGCCAGTGCGTTCGGGTTTACTCGTTCGCTGAACGATCGCGCTTTCGCCGAGCGGGATCGTAAACTTCTGCACCTTTTTCACCAGGAACTCGGCCGCCTCTGGACAACACCGGCGCTATCGAAAGATTCGGCTGCAAACATTGCACTGAGTCCCCGCATGCGCCAGACCCTCGATCAGCTCGCCGTCGGGAAAAGCGAGAAACAAATCGCCGCGCATCTGGGGATCAGCCGCCATACGGTTCACGACCACGTTAAGGAGCTGCATCGCAGGCACGGAGTCAGCAGCCTTGGCGAGCTCCTTGCCAAGTCTCGCCCACAATGGCGCTTTCGCCCTCACTTGGGCCTCGAAACCAATCCACCAATTCCCGCGACCAGATGAGCCCAACCCGTTCGTCCTCATTGACAAGCCTTGAAAACACGTTACCATTCGGTCACATGTGACTGAAAGAGGCACCGACCGCGTATTTCGGGCCCTGGGCGACAAGACCCGCCGGCGAATGCTCGATCTGCTGGCCAGCCGCCCGCGGACGACCGGCGAGCTGGCCGCCGCGTTCCCCGGCCTCTCGCGGTTCGCGGTGATGAAGCACCTGCGTGTGCTCGAGCGGGCCGGCCTGCTGGTCATCAGCCGCGAAGGACGAAAACGCTGGAACAGCCTCAATCCCGTCCCGCTGCGTGATGTGCTGCGGCGGTGGGTTGGAAGACACGAGGGACTGTGGGCCGATGTCATGCTGAACATTCGCGACGCCGCGGAGGCGTCGCCAGGGAAAATTCGAAAACCCCATAAAGGAGCCAAATCATGAGAAACCGGATGAACACTCGACCTGGAATCGTTGCCGCAATCGTGCTGATCGCATTCGCCGCCCTCGCCATCTTTTCCCGCGCCATGGCCGACGAGTCGCTCAAGAAGCCCGCGGCCAAGAGCGAGGGATTTTCCGCCATCCAGGCATTGGAAGGCACATGGATCGCCGCCGCGGCGGCCGACGGGCAGAAGCCCAACACACTGGTTTTCCGTTCCACCGCCGGCGGCAGCGCCATCGTGGAATCCATGTCTCCCGGCTCCGACCACGAGATGCTCAATGTTTATACCAACGATGATCGCGGCGTGATGCTCACCCACTATTGCATCATGGGCAACCAGCCGCGCATGCGCCTCGCATCGGCCAAAGATGGCGTGCTCAAGTTTGAGTATGTCGATGGCGGCAATCTCAAATCGCGCGACGAAGCCCACATGGACAGCGTCGAAATCACCATCAAGGGCGACCGGCTGACCCAGGACTGGGCCATGTATCAGGATGGCAAAGTCACCGGCCACCACACGTTTGAATTCACGCGGCAGAAATAATTCATCGCTTATGACGGTTGCAAAACAGCCAGGGAAGGAGATCAAGCCATGGCCAATCCGCTGAAGCTGCTGAAGCTCAAGCCCACCGGTTTTCAGTTCATCCAGGAACTGCCGATCGATGCGCCGCCGAAAAAAGTGTGGCAGTCGCTGCTCAATTTCGACAAATGGTTCGGCTTCGAGCCCCCATCGCAGCGCCCCAAAAGCACCTTCGAGCCCTGGCCCGGCGGCCGCTGGTTCACCGAGGCCAGGGATGGCACGACCCAGTTGCACATGATCGTCACCCGCATGGAGCCCGAAAAACTCCTGCGTCTCTGCGGCCCGATGGGTTTGAGCCACCTTCCCATCAACAACGCGTTCATTTTTGAGCTTCAGCCCAAAAGCGGCGGCAAAAAGACTCTGCTGCGCTTCTGCCAGCGCACTTTTGGATTGCTCACCAGCGACATCAAGAAGAATTTTGCCGGCGGATGGAAGCGGCAGCTTTCGCAGCTCAAGGAGCTGGTCGAACAGGGTTGAGCCGGCAATTGAACCACCCGTTCAACGGGTGTACGCTCAGCACCATGAACCGATGGCTGCTGCTCGTGGCTTTTGTTCCAATCGCCCTCGCGTCCGTTGCGCGCGCCGCCGATGACATCGTCATCGCCGATTTCGAAGGCGCTGATTACGGCGGCTGGACAACCACCGGCGAGGCCTTCGGCCCTGGCCCCGCCCACGGAACCTTGCCGGACCAGCAACCGGTCGATGGCTTCCTCGGCCGGGGATTGGTCAATTCCTTTCTCTTCGGCGACCGCTCACGCGGAACGCTCAGCTCACCCGCCTTTCCCATCACCCGCGACTACCTCACCTTCCTCATCGGCGGCGGCGCGATCGAAGGAAAAACCTGCATCAATCTTCTGATCGACGACAAACCGGTCCGCACCGCCACCGGCGAGGAAGCCGAGCATCTCTCCTGGTTCACCTGGGATGTGAAGGAGTTGAAAGGCAAATCCGCGCGGCTGGTGATCGTTGACGATGCCAGCGATGGCTGGGGTCATATCAATCTCGACCAGATCACCCTCACCGACAATCCCAAACAACTCCCCATCGCCTCGCAGCTTCTCTACCAGGAAACCTACCGTCCCCAGTTTCATTTCACCGCCGCCAAAAACTGGCTCAACGACCCCAACGGGCTGGTTTATTACAACGGCCAATATCACCTGTTTTTCCAGCACAATCCGCGCAGCACCAAGTGGGGCAACATGACCTGGGGCCACGCCACCAGCCCCGATCTGGTCCATTGGCGGCAGCAAAATCACGCGCTGGAACCCGATGCCCTTGGAACCATGTTTTCCGGCTCCTCCGTGGTCGATTGGGACAACATCGCCGGCCTTCAGCAGGGCAATGAGAAGACGCTGGTGGCGATTTACACCGCCGCCGGCAATACCTCCGATGACTCCAAGGGCAAAAAATTCACCCAATGCCTCGCCTACAGCACCGACGCCGGAAAGACCTGGACCAAGTACGCCAAAAACCCCGTCCTGGGCCACGTTCGTGGAGACAACCGCGATCCGAAAATCGTCTGGCATCCACCCACCAAGCGCTGGATCATGGCCCTCTTCCTCGACGGCAATGACTTCGCTTTTTACTCATCCCCGGACCTGAAAAACTGGGAGCAGCTTCAGACCATCACCGTCCCCGGCTGTGGTGAATGCCCCGATTTCTTCCCCATGCCCGTGGATGGCGACAGCAAGACCATCAAATGGGTCTGGACCGCCGCCAATGCCCACTACCTCGTCGGCTCTTTCGACGGCCGGCGCTTTAATCCCGATCGTGCCGCGCCAGTGAGAATGGATTTCGGCAAGGGTTACTATGCCGTGCAGTCCTACAGCGACATTCCGCAAGCCGATGGCCGTCGGATTCAAATCGGATGGATGAACAATGGCCGCTATCCGCGCATGCCCTTCAACCAGCAGATGAGTTTCCCTCGCGAGCTGAAGCTCAAACCCACCGCAGATGGCCTGCGGCTGTTTAACCTGCCCGCCAAGGAAATCGAATCGCTGCGAGTCAAGACCCATCGCTGGAAGGAAGTACCCCTCAAGCCCGGCGAGAACCTGTTGTCGGGACTAAGGGGCGATTTGTTTGAAATCCAGGCCGAGATCGAGGCCGGCGATGCCGCGGAATTTGGATTCCGCCTGCGTGGTGAACCGGTCTGGTATTCGACGAAAACGAAACAAATCATGACCGGCGTCGTCGGTTCCGCGCCGCTCGACCTGGTCGATGGCCGGGTGAATCTGCGAATACTGGTGGATCGGACCTCCCTGGAGATTTTTGGCGATGAGGGACGCGTTTCCATCTCCAGTTGTTTTCTCCCGCCCCCCGACAACACGTTTATGGAAACATTCGCCAACGGCGGAACCGCCCGCATTCGCTCTCTGGAAATCCACGAGCTGAAATCTGCGTGGCCCGCGCCGGCGGCGGCCAAGGAGTGAGGATGGCGGCCCAGGCCACAGCTCCCCTGTTGCGGATGGAGGGGATTGATAAATCGTTTCCCGGCGTCCTGGCATTGCGAAACGTGCGGTTTGATTTGTATCCCGGCGAAGTCCACGCCCTGATGGGTGAAAACGGGGCCGGCAAATCCACCCTCATTCGCGTCCTCGCAGGCGCGCACCGCCCCGATGCGGGAACGATTTCCCTCGCCGGCCAACAAGTTCGTATCAATTCCCCTCGCGACGCAGAGAAACTCGGCATCTCGGTCATTTACCAGGAATTCAATCTCGTCCCCACCCTCAGCGCCCGCGAAAATCTGTTCCTCGGCCGCGAAAAGACCAGCGGCCCCTTTCTTTCCCCTCGTCTGGAACATCGCCAGTCGCTGGAAATGTTCGCCCGGCTCAGCGTACACATCGACCCCGAGGCCCGTTGTTCCGATCTGACCGTGGCGCAGCAACAGGCAGTCGAAATCGCCAAAGCAATCAGCCTCGATGCCCGAATCCTGGTCATGGACGAACCCACGGCCTCTCTAACCAGCCAGGAGACGGAAAAGCTCTTTCAACTGATCCGCGAGCTGAAGCGGCGGGGGATTGGCATCATTTACGTGAGCCATCGCATGGAGGAAATCTTTCGCCTCGCCGATCGCGTAACCGTCATGCGCGATGGCCAATACGTCGCAACTCGGCCAACGCCAGAATTAAACCGCCAGATGCTCATCGAAATGATGGTGGGCCGTAAACTCGAAAATGAGTTCCCCAAAGAGGCTCCCGCGATCGGCGAGGATCGCCTTGTAGTGAACAATCTACAACGCGGCCCGGCCGTGAAGGGAGTCTCATTCACAATAAAACGTGGCGAAGTGCTTGGCCTCACAGGCCTCGTCGGCGCTGGCCGAACCGAGCTGGCCCGCCTCATCTTCGGCGCTGATCGCCGCGACGGCGGCGCCATGCTGCTGGATGGGCGCGCCTTTGCGCCGCGCTCCCCCAAAGATGCGATCGATCGCGGCGTCTGCCTGATCACCGAGGACCGAAAAACCCAGGGATTGGTCCTGGCGCACTCCGCTCGCGACAATTTCGCCCTTCCCAACCTCAACCGACTCTCGGCCGCCGGTTTTGTTCGCCACCGGCAGGAGCGCGACGCATTCGCGCACTACATCCAGAGCCTCCGAATCAAAATCCCCCACCAGGAGGAACTCGCCCGCAATCTTTCCGGCGGCAATCAGCAGAAACTCGTGCTCGCCAAGTGGCTCCAGGCCAACAGCGAGATCGTCCTCTTCGATGAGCCCACCCGCGGCATCGATGTCGGCGCCAAGCACGAAATTTATCTCCTGATCAATCGCCTGGCCAAATCGGGTAAGGCAATCCTGATGATTTCCTCCGAGCTGCCCGAAGTGCTGGGAATGAGCGACCGGATTCTGGTCATGCACGAAGGCCGAATCACCGGCCAGATCACCGAGCCGCAAAACGCCACCCAGGAGCAGCTCCTCGCCCTCGCCATGCGGTAGGGAATTCTTATGGTCCATCGCACCATCTCCCATCTCCTGAGCAATTACGGCATGGCCATCGTTCTGCTCCTGCTGTGCATTTATTACTCGTGGGCCACGCTGCAAAGGCAGGATCTTTCCGCTGAAAAAGCGGCCGATGCCATCGCTAAGCAGATTTCCAGCACCGAGGCAAAGTCTCCGCCGCTGGTCGTCGCCGGCGTCTCGCCAGAGGAGATCAAGTTTGTCGAAACGCTCCGTCAGAAAGTCCCGGTGGCTCGAATCGAGCACGATCCACCTTCGGTGCGGACGGCACTGGAGCAGATGATTGCCGCCGGACAAGCACCCACGCTCATTGTCTGCTCTGAAGAAACCGCAAAATGGGTCCCGAACGTCATCGCGCGATTTTCAAATCTTCAAAACACCCGCATCATCACCCCCGGCGCATCCCTTTGGCCCACTTTTCTCCAGAAAGACAATCTTCTTAACGTCGCCAACCAGATCGTCGTCATCGCCGTCATGGCCGTGGGCATGACCATGGCCATCATCACGGGCGGCATCGACCTGTCCGTTGGCAGCCTGGTGGCGCTCTCGGCCGTCGTCACTGGACTGCTGATTCGCGATCACGCCGGCGGGGTGGCCGCGGGGCCGATGGCGCTGCTGACGTGCAGCCTTGCCGGCATCTTTACAGCGGGACTGGTCGGAGCGTTTTCCGGCGCGATGGTCACCTTCTTTCGAGTTCCGCCCTTTATCGCCACTCTGGGAATGATGCAGGTGACCAGCGGCCTGGCGTATATCTTCTCGGCCGGGCAATCGATCTATGACATTCCGCAATCGTTCACCTGGCTCGGCCGCGGCGTCACCTTTCTGGGCATTCCCAACGCGGTCATTCTGATGATCATCCTGTTCGCGATCGCCCACGTGATCATGTCTCGCACCAAATTGGGCCGATACATCTACGCCGTCGGCGGCAACTCCGAAGCCGCACGTCTTTCGGGTGTTCGCGTGAGCGCCGTTCGCATGACCGTCTACATCATCAGCGCCATGGCCGCGGGACTGGGCGGGGTCATTCTCGCCTCACAGCTCAAGAGTAGCTCTCCCACTTATGGCCAAGGTTATGAGCTGTATGTGATCGCCGCCATCGTCGTCGTCGGCACGAGTCTGTCCGGCGGCGAAGGGCGAATCCTGGGAACGTTGATCGGAGCACTGATCATCGCCGTAATCCAGAACGGCATGAATCTCACCGGCGTCGAGAGTTACCGCCAGAAAGTGGTGCTGGGGCTGGTGATTCTGGGCGCAGTTCTGCTCGACAAGCTCAAAAGGCGTCCCTGGAAGTTGCCCCGTTTTCTCCGTCGTGTAGATTCCACCAATCCAATAAAGGAGCCCGATGCGACCATCTCGTAACTGGCTGCTCTTGCCGCTGATTTTCTCGCTCGCCCTGGCAAGCTGCGACCGCGACAAGAACAAAACTGCGAGCACGGACAAGCCCAAACCGCTCATCGGCGTCTCTCTCCTCACCCTCACCAATCCCTTCTTCAAGGAAATGGGCGACACCATGCGCGCTGAGGGTGAGAAGCGCGGCTATGAAGTCGTCATCACCTCCGGCGAATTCGACCCGGCCAATCAGAAGGACCAGGTCAAGGATTTCCTTGTCCGCAAGGCCAGCGCCATCATCCTCACGCCCTGCGACTCCAAGAGTGTGGGCACGGCCATCATCGAAGCCAACAGCGCCGGCGTCCCTGTTTTTACGGCCGATATCGCATCCATCGCCCCCGGCGCTAAAGTCGTTTGCCACATCGCCACCGACAATTACGAAGGCGGAAAAGTCGCCGGCCGCGCCATGGTGGAATTGCTCAATGGCAAGGGAAAGGTTGCCATTCTCGATCACCCCGAGGTCGAGTCGGTGCTCATGCGAACCAAAGGCTTCAGCGAGGAAGTCGCCAAAGCCCCCGGCATCCAGATCGTCGCCCGCCTCCCCGGCGGCGGGGCGCGCGATCGATCCTTCGCGGCCGCGCAGGATATTCTCCAGGCTCACTCCGACCTGGACGCCATCTTCGCCATCAACGATCCATCCGCCCTGGGCGCGATCGCCGCCATCGAAAAAGCCGCAAAAATCGGCCGGATCAAAGTCATCGGCTTCGATGGCCAGCCCGAGGCCAAGCAGGCCGTGAAGGATGGAAAAATGTACGCCACTGTCCTTCAGCATCCCCAACAGATCGCCACCGCCACCATCGAAGCCATCGCCAAATACATGAGCGGCGAGCGGGTGCCCCCGCAAAACCTGATTCCCACCGCCCTCTATCGCCAGGCCGACGCCCAGACGGATGCGCAACTGAAATAGGGTGGGCACTGCCCACCGGCACTAAGTTTGGTCTGAACAAAAATGGCTCTCTCTGACTAAAGTGGGTTTAGCAGAACCACTTAAGCACAGGAGAGCCAGACGATGTTCAAGGATGAACACAAGCAACGCGTATGGAATACCCTTCTGCAA
>JBGPEF010000073.1:0-14392 GCA_041482675.1 Tepidisphaeraceae bacterium
AGAAGAAGCGGATGAAAGTGCCTATTGGATGGAACTGGTGATGGAAGGTGGGCTGATGAAACCACAGTTGGTGGCTCCGCTGCACCGTGAAGCAAGCGAATTGACCGCGATCCTGGTCTCATCACGGCGTACGGCGAAGGAGAGGTCGGTAAACGGAAAGGCAATTGCAAATCGCAAATTGCAAATCGCAAATTAGCTATGGCTGATCGTCGCGTTGTCATCACGGGCATGGGGGTCGTCACGTCTCTTGGCGAGACGGCCGACGCGATGTGGGACAATCTCTGCGCAGCGCGGAGCGGCATCAAGCTGATCCGGCGCTGGGATACCACCAAATATCCGGTGAAGTTTGGCGGGGAGTGCATCGATTTTGACATCACCAAATATGGCGTCGATCCGCGCGAGGCCAAGCGGATGGACCGCTTTGCCCATTTTGGGCTGGCGGCGTCGGTGACGGCGGTGGCCGATTCGGGGCTGGTTTTTGCGAAGGAAAACATCAACCGGTGCGGAGTGGTCATCGGCAGCGGAATTGGGGGGATCGAGACGCTGGAGGAGCAGAAGAAGATCCTGGATTCGCGCGGGGTGAGCCGGGTCAGCCCGTTCACCGTGCCGCGATTGATGGTGAACGCGGCATCGGGGAATGTGTCGATCCGGTTTGGCATTCGCGGGCCGAATACGGCGGTGGCGACGGCATGCGCGACCGGGTCGCACGCGATTGGCGATGCGACGCGGTTCATTCAGCACGACATGGCGGAGGTGATGATCGCGGGAGGTTCGGAGGCCGCGTTGTGCGAGCTGGGGATGGCGAGTTTTATCGCGGCCCGCGCGTTGTCGACACGGAACGAAGATCCGACGCGGGCCAGCCGGCCGTGGGACCGGGATCGGGACGGTTTTGTGATGAGCGAAGGGGCGGGGGTGGTGATCCTGGAGGAATTGGAACACGCGAAGAAGCGCGGGGCGCGAATTTACGCCGAAGTGGTGGGGTATGGGATGTCGGGGGATGCGTCGCATATCACAGCGCCGCTGGAGAACGGCGAGGGTGCGTCGATGGCGATGAAGCTGGCGTTGAAGGATGCCAAGGCCGCGCCTTCGGACATTAATTACATCAATGCACACGGCACGAGCACGCCGCTGGGCGATCTGGCCGAGACGCGGGCGCTGAAGGCGACGTTTGGGGAATACGCCAAGAAGGTGGCGATCAGCTCGACCAAGTCGCAGATGGGGCATTTGCTGGGGGCATCGGGCGGTGTCGAGGCGGTGGTGACAGCGCTTGCGGTTTATCGCAACCTGGTGCCGCCGACGATCAACCTGGACAACCCGGATGCGGAATGCGATCTGGATTATGTGCCGCACAAGGCGCGGGATTTGAAAGTGACTTATGCGCTGACCAACAGCTTTGGGTTTGGGGGGCACAACGCCTGCTTGTTGATGAAGAAGCTGACCTAGCGGGGGAATCGCGGGCGAGAGCCTGGCGCCACGGTACAATTGCGAACATGGCGAGCGAACGTGTATCTGTCATCGACCCGCGGACTGTAGATTCCATTGGTGATGTCGAGCAGCTCGAGGATTTTCTCAGCGCACCGACCCCGGGCGTGGTGGAGAGCATGCGCAAGCTGAGGGGGGACGTTTTGATCCTGGGCGTGGGGGGGAAAATGGGGCCGTCGCTGGCGCGGATGGTCAAACGCGCCAGCCAGGAAGCGAACGTGGTGCGAAGGGTGATTGGCGTCTCGCGGTTTTCCTCGGGCGGGGTTGAGCGGCAGCTTCGGCAGTGGGGGATCAGCACGCTGCCGGCCGATCTGCTCGATCGCGAGGAGCTCAAACGGCTGCCGGACGTGGAAAATGTGATTTACATGGCGGGGATGAAATTTGGCTCGAGCGGGAATGAGCCGATGACGTGGGCGATGAACAGCTATCTGCCGGGGATGGTGTGCGAGCGGTTTGCGCATTCGCGAATCGTGGCGTTTTCGACGGGGAATGTTTATGGGCTGGTGAAGGTGAAGGGTGGAGGATCGGCTGAGAGCGATCTGCCCGATCCGGTGGGGGAATATGCGATGAGCTGTCTGGGGCGGGAGCGGATTTTTCAATATTTCGGCGAGAAATTGAAGATTCCGGTGACGCTTTTGAGATTGAATTATGCGGTGGAGCTTCGGTATGGGGTGTTGCTGGACCTGGCGCAGCGCATCGCGGCGGGGCAGCCGGTGGATGTGGCGATGGGGCACGTGAATGTGATCTGGCAGGGGGATGCGAACGCGATGGCGATTGGGTCGTTCGATCATGCGGGGACGCCGCCGAAGGTTTTGAACCTGGCGGGGCCGGAAATGCTGAGGATTCGCGAGGTGGCGGAGGAGCTGGGGGAATTGCTGGAGAAGCGGGTGAAGTTTTCGGGGAAAGAGGCGGCGGATGCGCTGTTGAGCAATGCGGGAGAGTCGCACAGGCTGTTTGGTGGGCCGCGAATTGGGGCGAAGCAGGTGATCCGCTGGGTGGCCGATTGGGTGAAGCGCGGGGGGGTGACGCTGGAGAAGCCGACGCATTTTGAATCGCGGGATGGGAAGTTTTAAATGGCTGTTCAAGGAGCCGTTTTTGATGCGCTGCGCCGGGGCCTGGTGATACCGGCGTGTCCGCTGACGCTGAGCGCGGCGAGAAAGCTGGATGAGCGGCGGCAGCGGGCGCTGGTTCGATATTACCTGGCCGCGGGGGCGGGGGGATTGGCGGTGGGGGTGCATACGACGCAGTTTGCGATTCGCGACGCGAAAATCGGGCTGTTTGAGCCGGTATTGCGGATTGCGGCCGAGGAGATGAAGAAGGCGGGGGCGGATTTTGTTCGCGTGGGGGGAGTTTGCGGGAGGACGGAGCAGGCGGTGAAGGAGGCAGCACTTTTGCGCGACCTCGGGTATCACGCGGGGCTGCTGAGCCTTGGGGCGATGAAGGAGGATCGCGAGGAAGCGCTGATTGAACACGCGAAAAAGGTGGCGGAGGTGATTCCGGTGATCGGTTTTTATCTTCAGCCAGCGGTTGGGGGGAGAGTGTTGTCGTATCGATTCTGGAGGAGGTTTGCGGAAATTGAGAATGTGGCGGCGATCAAGATCGCGCCGTTTAACCGCTATCAGACGATTGATGTGATGAGGGCGGTGGCGGAGTCGGGACGATCAGATATCGCGCTTTATACGGGGAATGATGACAGCATTATTGTCGATTTGGTGACGCCATTTTTCGGGCGGAGAATTGTGGGGGGATTGCTGGGGCATTGGGCGGTGTGGACGAAGAATGCGGCAGAACATTTGAAGTTGTGTCAGCAGGACGGGCATGTAGGGTTCGCTTCGCGAACCGGTTCGCAGAGCGAACCCTACACAGCTGCCCATGCCACCCAATGGGAGAAGTTGTTGCGGCTGGCGGTGGAGGTGACGGATGCGAACGCGGCGTTTTTTGATGCGGCTAATGGGTTTGCGGGATGCATTGCGGGATTGCATGAGGTTCTGCGGCGGCAGGGATTGCTGGAGGGGATTTGGTGTCTGGATCCCAATGAGGGACTGAGTCCGGGGCAGAAGGAGGAGCTTGATCGGGTGTATCGGGCGTATCCGCACTTGAATGATGATCAGTTCGTGGCCGAGCATCGAGATGAGTGGTTGAGATGAAAATTGTCGTCAGCGATTCGAAAGTTCATAGCGGGGAGCAGGCGGCGCGGGATGGGGCCGCGCTGATTCGGGCGGCGATCGCAAGTCGGGGCGAGGCGAATATTATTCTGGCCACGGGGGCATCGCAATTTGAGATGCTGGCGGAATTGACTCATGTGGCCGATGTCGACTGGCATCGGGTGACCGCGTTTCACCTGGATGAATATGCGGGGCTGCCGATCACTCATCCGGCGTCGTTTCGGCTTTATCTGTGGAAGCGGTTCATGAGCGCGCTGCCGCTGCCGCTGCGGGAGCGGTATTTCATCGAGGCGGAGGGGGATTGCCTGGCCGAGTGCCGGCGGCTGAATGCGATTATCAGAACGCATCCGATCGATGTGGCATTTATTGGGATTGGGGAAAATGGCCACCTGGCGTTCAACGATCCGCCGGCGGATTTTCAGACTGATGAGCCGTACATCGTGGTGAATCTCGATGAGGCGTGCCGGAGACAGCAGTTGGGAGAGGGGTGGTTTAAGACGCTGGAAGATGTGCCAAAACAGGCCATTTCCATGTCGATCCGGCAGATTCTCAAATCGCGGCACATCATCTGCACGGTGCCGGATGAGCGGAAGGCAAAGGCGGTCAGGGGGGCGGTTGAGGGGCCGGTGACGCCGCAGGTTCCGGCGTCGATCTTGCAGAGGCATGAGGGGGCCACGATTTATCTCGACCCCCCCGCCGCTTCGCTGCTGAAGCAATCGATGCAATAATGTGGGCATGGATGACAAGCGCAACAAGCCGCGGTGCGATCGCGCGGATGCGACGGCGGTGCTGCGCCGATTGCGCGAGAATGGGCATGAGGCCTATTTTGCCGGCGGGTGCGTGCGCGATTTGCTGCTGGGGCTGGAGCCGAAGGATTATGACGTTGTGACCGATGCGCCGCCGCAGCGGGTGCGGGATTTGTTCACGCACACGCAGGCCGTGGGGGCGGCGTTTGGGGTGATTCTGGTGCGGCATGGGAAGAGCGTGGTCGAGGTGGCGACGTTACGCAGCGACGGGAGTTATCTGGATGGGCGGCGGCCGTCGGAGGTGCGCTTCACGACGGCGAAGGAGGATGCGCAGCGGCGGGATTTTACGATCAATGGGCTATTCCTCGATCCGCTCGATGGGGATCGGGTGATCGATTATGTGGGTGGGCAGGAGGACCTGGCATCTCGCACGCTGCGGGCCATTGGAGATGCGGGGGCGCGGTTTGGGGAGGATCATTTGCGATTGCTGCGGGCGGTACGGTTTGCGGCAAGGTTTGGATTGGAGATTGCGCCAGCGACGGCAATGGCCATCGAGCAGCGCGCGGGGTTGCTCAAGGGGATCAGCCCGGAGCGGATTGCCGACGAGCTGCGATTGATGCTCAGCCCCCCTACTCGTTCGGCGGCGTGGCAACTGCTGTGGAAATTCAAATTGATCCACGTGGTGATGCGCTTTTTGCCGCTTGAGGAGGATGTGAAGCTCAATCCGAGCAAATCCATATTCCTGGCGAATGCGCCGGGGGCGGAGATTTCGTTTGGATCGGCGCTGGCGGCTGGGGTGCTGGATGTGGAATTGCACGGTGGGGCCGATGCGATCAAGGCCGTGGAGCGAAAGAATGTGAATCGCATTGCCAAGGCGGTGGATAAGGCGCTGAAGCTGAGCAATGTGGAATTTGATGAGATGGAGCAGGCGCTTTTGGGGTTGGCGATGGTGCTGGGAGATGTGCCGAAGGTGGCGTTGTTAAAGCGGTTTTTGGCCCGGCCGACTTCGGGGGCGTCGCGGCGACTGCTGGATGCGCTGAAGGGAGTGGGGGTTTATGAGGAGAAGATCGGGACGCTCAAGAAGCGGATCGATGAATTGCAGGGGGGGATTGTTGCGCCGGAGCCCTTGATTACCGGAGATGATCTGAGCGCCAGAGGTTTACAGCCGGGGCCGATGTTCAAGCGGGTGTTGGAAGAAGTTTATGATGCGCAGTTGGAGGATCGGGTGAAGACGAAGGAGGGGGCGATGGAGATGGCGATGAAAATCGCTTCTACGCGCCCAGCGAGCGGATGATCTGGCGGACGTCGCCGATTTGGGTGATTTTGAGGCCGAAATTCTCGCCGACTTTGACGGCATCGCCGACGCCGATGGCTTTGTTGTTGATCAGGAGCTCCAGGGGCTCATCGCTGTTCTTGGAGAATTCGATGATTGCGCCAGCGCCGAGGCGCATGACTTCGCCGAGAGTGAGCTTCCGCTCGGCCAGTTTGACGATGACGGGAACTTCGAGGCGGAGGATGCGCTTGAGGTCGCCCGGCGTGGCCGGCGGAGGGACTGTGGGCGGAGGCTCGGCGTGTAGGAGGGGCATCCCGTGCTTATTATCGGCCCAAGGGGGGCGTCAGCAACAGTCGATTACGGGTTTAGGCTCTCGGTCGCCCAGTTTGAAGCGCGACGCCAGCGGCGGCGGCGATGGGGGTGAGGGGCAAGCTCGAGGTGCTCGACCTGCTGCGGAGTGAGCAAAAGCACCTCGAAATTGGGCGGAGGGGTGGCATTTGCGTGGCCGGCGGCCGGGAAGGATTTGCTTGGATCAAGCGGCCGGCCGGGGGATGGCCAGAAAAACGTGGCGCGGCTGGCGTCGGACATTTCACGCCAGATCTCTTCTCTTTGAGGATCGATTGAGATCTCGCCGGCGACGCGAAATTGCTCGCGGCGCTGGGGGAGCCAGAGGGCGAGTTCGACGCTGGGATTGGCGCGGCTGTGCTGGTTTTTGGCGGTTCGGGCATCGCTGGCAATTCGGATCGCTCCATCAACATCGATGCGGCGGCAGACGACGTGGCGCACGTGGGGATGGCCGGCGGAATCGACCGTGGCCAGTGCGGCGATGAGCGGCCGCTGGTTCCATTCGCCGGCAACCGCTTCCGTCAGAATTGGCAGCCACTGGGTCATGACTGCATCGCCTGGCGGGCGACGGGTTGGGGGATCGGCTCGACAGTTTCGGCTTCTGCTTCCTCGACGGCGGGTTCCTGCTCGGGCGGGATGGGGCGCTTGGGCTTGCCGCGCTTGCGGCGGAAGAATTCGCGGATGTCGTCGAAGTAAGAATAGGCGACGGGGGTGACGAGCAGTGTCAGGAGCAGCGAGAGCGATTGGCCGCCGATGACGACGATGGCGACGGCACGGCGTTCCTCCGCGCCGGGGCCGGCGCCGATGGCCAGCGGTGTCATGCCGGCGACGAGGGCGAGGGTGGTCATGAGGATGGGGCGGAGGCGGTCGCGGTTGCCCTGGATGATGGCCGAGAGGCGGTCCATGCCGTGGCGGCGCAGGTTGTTCATGTGGTCGATCTGGAGAATCGAATTTTTCTTGACTACGCCGAAAAGCACGAGAATGCCCAGGGCGGAATAGAGGTTGAGCGTGCTGCCGGTGAGCCACAGGGAAAGGAGGGCGAACGGGACGGAGAGCGGCAATGAGAGGAGAATCGTCAATGGGTGAATGGTGCTCTCGTAGTTGGACGCGAGGATCATGTACATGAAGATGACCGAGAGCAAAAACGCCCAGATGAATTCGTGGAACGTGCGCTCCAGCTCGCGGCCGCGGCCGGCGACGCGGGTGCTGTAGCTGGGCGGGAGGTTCATCTTGTCCACGGCGTCGCGCAGGGCCTGGATTCGGTCGGCCAGCGCGTAGCCCGGGCCGACGCTGGCGCGGACGGCGACCATGCGCTGGCGGTCGAGCCGGTCGATGCGCGAAGGGCTGTTGGCCTGGTGGATACGGGCGAGGTTGCCAAGCTGCACGAGGCCGCCGCCGCGGCGCGGGAGATAGAGGTTGTCAATCGTGGTGGGGTCGCTGCGGCCGGATTCGGTGAGGCGGAGCTGGACATCGTAATCATCGTTGACGGCCGGATCACGGAAACGGGAGACTTCTTCATCGCCGCCGACCATCAGGCGGAGGGCGGTGCCGATGTCGTTGGCATCGACGCCCAGATCGGCCGCGCGGAGGCGGTTGATGTCCACGCGCAGTTCGGGTTTATCGAGCTTCAATGTCGTGTCGGCGTCTACGATGCCGGGGATTTCGGGCTCTGCATCGCCAACAGGGCGGGTCTTATCACGAATCTGCTCTGCATATTGCGAGAGAGATTCGAGCTCGGGGCCGCGAAGGGCAAAGTCGATGTCATAGTTGCCGCCGCCAAGGTTAAAGGCGGAAAAACTGCGGACGGCGATGCGGACATCGCGAAATTTTCGCAGCCTGGCGCGGATTTCCTGCATGACATCGCGCTGGGCATAGTTGCCGCGGAAGGCGGCGCCAAAATCAGCATGTTTGAGGCCTTCCCAGATGCGTGAGAAGCTCCAGATGCGCTCTTCATGCGGCACCATGCGCACATAAATCTGGCCGCTGTTGACGCCGCCGATAAAGCCGCCGCCGCTGCCGGAGAGAATCAGCCGCACGCCGCGGATATCCTTCACTTCCTGCTCGATGGTGAGCATGGCCGCATCCATCGAAGCCAGGCTGGTGCCTTCCTTGCCGGTAATAGAAACCTGGAACTCGCCTTCATCGACGTCGCTGGGAATGAATTCCTGGCGGACCATTTTGTAGAGCGGCACGGAAGAGGCAATGACCGCCAGGGCGAGAATCGCAACGATGGCCCGGCCGCGCATCGACCAGGTCAGCATCCAGGTGTAACCCGCATCGATGAATCGATAGAAACCGCGGCGGGATTTGGCGGAGTCGAGGCCCTTGGCATCGCTGCTTCGCAGCAGGCGGGCGGACATCATTGGCGTCAATGTGAAGGAAACCAGAAGGCTGACCAGAACGGCGACGGCGGCGGTGATGCCGAATTGATAGAGAAATCGGCCGGAAATGCTCGACATGAACGAGACGGGGATGAAGATGACGACGAGGCTGAGCGTGGTGGCAAGGACCGCCAGGCCAATCTCGGCCGTCGCGGCGCTGGCGGCCTCGAACGGGCTCATTTTCTTTTCTTCGACGAAGCGGAAGACATTTTCCAAAACGACGATGGCATCGTCGATCACCACGCCGACCATGAGCACGAGGGCGAGCATGGTGACGCTGTTGAGCGTGAAATTGAGCGCGTACATCATGCCGAAGGTGGCGATGACCGAGGCGGGGATGGCGACGGCGGCGATGATCGTCGAGCGCCAACTTCGCATGAACGCCAGCACCACAAGGCTGGCGAGAATGCTGCCCAGGACCAGGTGGACGGTGATCTCGTGCAAGGCGGCGTAGATGTAACTGGACTGGTCGCGGATGATTTCCAGCTTCACATCGGGGGGAAGCTGCTGTTGAATTTCGGCGATGGCGGCCTTGGCGGCTTCGATGACTTCAATTGTGTTGGCCTTGGATTGGCGTTGAAGCTCGAGTGAAACGGAGGGCTGGCCATTGAGGCGGGCGGTGGAACGCAGCTCCTTGGCGCCATCCTCAGCGTAACCCAGATCGCGCACGCGAATGGGCGAGCCGTTGACGTTGGTGATCACCAGATTGTCAAAGCCGTCAGCGCTGGTGAACTGGCCCATGGTGCGGATGGTTTGCTCGCGCTGGGCGCCGGTGACGTTGCCGCCGGGAATGTCGGCATTCTGGCGGACGATGGCATCGCGGACGGCGGTAATGGGGATTTCGTAGGCGGCGAGCTTTTTCGCATCGACCCAGACGTTAATGGAGCGCTTGACGCCGCCGATGATGCGGACCTGGCCGACGCCTTTGGCTCGTTCGACCTGAATCTTGACGACCCGGTCGGCAATTTCAGTCAGCTCGCGCTTGGTGCGATTGCCGGAGAGAGCGAGGGTCAGGATCGGCTGCGAGTCATTGTCGAACTTGGAGACGATGGGCGGGTCGGTGTCATCGGGGAGATCCTTGATGACCGTGGCAACGCGGTCGCGGACATCCTGGGCGGCCACGTCGATGTTGCGGGAGAGGGCGAAGGTGGCGGAGACGAAACAGGTTCCCTGGCCGCAGACCGAGCGGAGTTCCTCGATGCCTTCGACAGTGTTGACGGCTTCTTCGATGCGCTCGACGACCTCGGATTCCATCTGCTCGGGAGATGCGCCGCGCAGAGTGGCGCGGATGGTCACGGTGGGCAGGTCCATGGAGGGGAAGCGATCGACGCCGAGGCGGAAATAGGCGGCCGCGCCGACAACGACGAGGGCAAGGATGATCATGGCGGCGAAAACCGGCCGCTTGATGGAGATTTCCGCGAGCTTTTGCAAAACACCTCCGCCAGCCCGTAGGTCCGGCACCGCCGGACGATTTTGTCCGGCACAGCCGGACCTGCATAGCACAGTTTGCGGTGGGCAGTGCCCACCCTACATGTCTACTGTATTGATATCGGTTGGGTTGTGGGCTGGGTTGCAGCCGGGAGGGTCGTGGGGGCCGGCTCGCCGGGGAGCCGGATGCTGAGGCGGCCGATGGCGCGGAGCAAAGCGAGATAAAACACCTTCTGGTCATACCGTTCGCTGGTCAATTGCAATTGCGTGGAAAGCAGGCGGTCCTGGGCCACCAGGCGCTCCAGATTGGTGCCCAATCCCGCCCGGTAAGACTGCTCGGCCTGAAGCAATGCCTCATCGGCCGCTTTTAATTGGACCTGGAGCTCGCGAAACCGCTCCTGGCTGGCCAGCATGTTTTCATAAGCAATCCGCACATCCTGAATCACCTGCCGCTCGGTCAGCGATTCGGCCAGTCTGGCCTGGCGAAGCAGAGACCAGGCCAGTCGCAGATCCGCTTCGAGAGCGCCGCCGGAAAAAATCGGAAGGTTTGCGGAGAGAATCGCATTCCAACGGCTCTCGCTGGGCAGGCTTTCGCGCTGGAGGAAGTAATTGACGTTGAAGGAAATCGACGGGAAATAGTGGCCAATGGCGGCCTCGACGTCATATCGCGCCGCCGACACCGCTGCCCGCGACGCGGCCAAATCCTGGCGGCAATTCGCCGCCTCCTGCTGCAAATCCGTCAGCGGCGGGACGGCCTGCGAGAGCGGCGCCTGGTCGATCAACGGACTTTCGGCGACGGTCGCGCCAACCAGAAATGCCAGGGTGGTGCGGCCATTCACCACATCATTTCGCGCATCGATCAGCGATACGCGCGTGGCCGACGCCTGGGCTTCGGTTTGCGCCACATCCAGCGGCCGGACGACGCCCGCGCGCCGGCGGGCCTGAAAATCACGCACCCGTTCATCCTGAAGGTTGAGCGAATTTTTCAGCACCTCGACCGATCGTTCCGAGCGCAGCACCTGGTAATAGGTTCGCGCCACGTCCAGCAGCACGATGGCCTGCGCGTCCAGGAGCAGCGCCCGGCGCTGTTCAATTGTCCGACCCGCGCCGCGATAGCTGGCCAGGTCGCTCAAGCCGTTGAAAAGATTCATCCGCCCGGCGATGGGCACGTCGAGGCGGTGATTGATGCTGGAAACGGTGTTGCCGCCGCCCGCACCGCCGGGATTCTGTTCCTGGCCGCCGGTCACTTCGTCCTGCTGAAAGTAGGTGGGAGCGAGGCTGATGGTGGGGAGGAAGGTGCTTGCGGCGCGGTCCTTGGCGATCAGGGCCTGGAGATAATCCTCGCCGCGAAGGGCCAGGCGCTCGTTGTGTTGATTCGCCAGCGCCAGCGCCTGCTCGAGCGAGAGCGGCTCGCCCGGAGTGAAATCGATAGGCGGCGTATCGGTGTCCAGCACCTTGCGATAGCGGGCCACCTCTTTCTGCTGATTGAGATGACAGCCCCCCGCCGCCAGAAGGAGAAACATGCACGCGGAAAGAACAATCCGACGGTAAATCATTTCCCGTTCCCCTTGCCAATTCCCTCGAGAACCAGGCGAAGGATCTGTTGGGTGAGAAGTTCTTCATTGAGCTCGCGCGGGCCGTAGAGCATGGCCGATCGAAGCATGCCGGGGATGAATATGGCGGTCAAGTCGGGATGCGGGTCGGACCAGATGCCCTGGCGGACCCCGCGACGGAGAGTGCGGGTGATCAGGGCTGACAATTCCTTGCGCATTTTCAACAGGCCCGAGTGATTGGTCAGTTGCGGGACGGTGCGCATCATTTCAAAGAAATTGGGGTGGGCGAAGGCGAAGATCACCAGTTGGCGGATGATTTCGCTCAGTGCCTGCTGGGGCGGGGCGTCAGCGCTCTCGCGGAGCTGAGCGACCAGGTCGGTGAAGCCATCATGGACGAGCGAAACGTAAAGGTCTTCCTTGCTCTTGAAGTAAATATAGAGCGTGCCCTTGCCCACCTGAGCGGCGGCCGCGACGTCATCGAGGCGGACCTTGTGAAATGGTTTGGTGGCGAAGAGCCGGGCGGCGGTGTCGGAGATTTTTCGGCGCTTGATTTCGCTGGGATGCTGCATGCGGTTTACTCATGGGAAAATGGTTTCGTCCGCGGAAGAGGACCCTACGGGGCCGCCGGCGGCAAAACTGACCCGTCAGTATTGTAGAAGAACGGAGATGAGCGTCAAACCGGATTGGCCCGGGGGTGAGCAGGACCCTACAATCGCGATCCCGTGCCACGGGCATGTTGCCTGTGTCACGCTGATAGACATGAGTGGAAACGCCCAACCATACCTCGAACCGTATCGCCGGGCCGCCTCGCGGCATGGCGATCAGTTCCCATCGCTGCTGTGGGCAAGCCCAAAGACGCAGGCCGCCCGCTTTGATGCCATGAGCCGGCTGGCGGACATGCACGGGCGGCGGGTCCTCGATGTGGGATGTGGGCGGGCCGACCTGCTGGATTTTCTGCTGGAACGGCGCATCGACCCGGCGCAATACATCGGCATCGAGGCCGTCGATGAGCTGGTGGGGGCGGCGCTGCGCAAGCGATTGCCGAGATCGCAGATCATTCAGGGCGATTTTGTTCGCGATCCGCGGCGGCTGGAAGTGGGGGCTGATGTCGTGGTGTTCAGCGGCTCGCTCAATACGTTGGAGCCGGAGCAGTTTGAAATTTCGTTGAAGCAGGGATGGGAGGCGGCGGGCGGGGTGCTGGTGTTTAATTTTCTGGCCGCGGCACACATCGCCAGCGCCCAGTGGCTGCGGTGGCATCGCGCGCAGCATGTTCTGGCCATGGTGCGGAGCTGGTCGGGCGAGGTGCGGATGCTGGAGGATTATCTGGATGGGGATTGCACCATCGCCCTGTGGAAGCGCGGTGCGATCTCAGGGAAGAGCTGATCGAATATGCACGGACGCATCGATGTACACGCTCATTTGCTGCCCGGAGTCGATGATGGCTGCGCGGATGTGGCCGAATCGATCGCGTGCGGGCGGATGCTGGTCGAGGCGGGATATTCGCACGCATTCTGCACGCCGCACATCTGGCCGAATCTGCCGAATAATAATCCAACGGTGATTCCGCAGAAGACGGAAGAGTTGCAGAGGCAATTTGATGAGGTGGGAGTAACTCTAAAATTGTTGCCGGGGGGAGAGCTGAATCTGCGGGCGGAGATGGTGAATTGGCCGAAGGAGCAGATTCCCAGCTACGGGATGAAGGGGAAATATTGCCTGTTTGATCTGTGGGTCGATCAGCTTCCGCCGTTTTTCTGGCCGGTGGTGGCCCATCTTCACTCGACGGGCCTGATCGCAATCGTGGCTCATCCGGAGCGGATGCGGGTTGTGCAGGATGATCTGGCCGTCGTGGACAATTTTCTGGAACGAGGGCTGCTTTTGCAGGGGAATTTGCAATGTCTCAGCGATATGCCCGGCTCACCCACGCGCCGCGCGGTCGAGCAACTGCTGCGGAAGCAGCGTTATTTTTTGCTCGGCACCGACACGCACCGCCCGGAGACCCTGCCCATGCGCCTCGCCGGATTGCAAAAAGCTATGGATCTTGCCGGCCGGGAATACATCGATCAGCTCACGATGATAAACCCGCAGGTTCTCATTTCGTAGCCGCCAATTCGTTATACAAAACCGCCGCCGTGCGCGTGCCGCGATAGAGGCAGTCGAGGTCAAACTTCTCATTCGGGGAATGCACGCGATCATCGGGCAGGCCGAAGCCGATGAGGAGCGTGTCCATGCCGAGAGTGGATTTGATATGGCCGACGACAGGGATGCTCCCGCCGCTGCGGATGAGGAGCGGCTTTTTGCCAAAGCCCTGCTCGAGGGCGCGGCTGGCGGCGGCGATGGCAGCGCCTTCGCGCGGCACCAGAACGCCCGGAGCGCGGCCATGCTGGGCGAATTCGATCTTCACCGTTCTGGGACAGCGCTCGCGGAGCGTTTTTTCGAAAGCGGCCTGGATTTTCGCGGGATCCTGATTGGGAACCAGGCGCATCGAGACCTTGGCGCTGGCCTTGGCGGGGATTATGGTTTTTGCGCCGTGGCCCTGATAACCACTGGTGAGGCCATTGATGTCGAGGGTTGGCCGGCCCCATTTTCGCTCGATGGTTGAATAGCCGCTCTCGCCCGTGAGGCCGTTGAGCTTCAGGTCGCGCATGAATGCCGCATCATCGAAGGGCAGCCTGGCCCATTCGCGGCGCTCGGCATCGGAGAGAGAAACCACATCGTCATAAAAACCGGGAATGTTCACCCGGCCATCTTTGTCGTGAAGGGTGGCGAGCAGCTCGGTGAGAATATTGGCGGGATTGGGGACAGCGCCGCCATAGCCGCCGCTGTGGAGGTCGTGGGATGGACCGGTGATGAACACTTCCATGTAAACCAGCCCGCGCAGGCCGGAGGTGATGGCGGGGATGCCGCGATCGAATTGGTTGGTGTCGCTGATCACGGCGATGTCGGCCTTGAGATCGTTTTTGCGACTGGTGAGAAAATGTTCGAGGTTCTCACTGCCGATTTCTTCCTCGCCTTCGATGAG
>JBGPEF010000074.1:0-14292 GCA_041482675.1 Tepidisphaeraceae bacterium
CAATCTTCCCCCCACATCCTCTATAATGCCTCCAGACGGCAGTAGGTCGGGCACTCTTGCCCGACTTGCGAGAAATTCTTGCCCGACAATCTCAAATGCGTAATCCCCGCATCGGAATCCTGGTCGTCGCCTACAACGCCGAATCGACGCTGCGCCAAACCCTCCATCGCATCCCCGCCGAACTCCGCTCCAGAATCGAAGAAGTCTTCGTCTTCGACGATGCCAGCCAGGATCGCACCCACGAGGTGGGCATTCAGGTGGCCGAAGAGTTTGCCAATCCTCAATCGCAAATCGCCAATTGCAAATTGCAAATTTTCCGCAATCCCATCAACCTCATGTACGGCGGCAACCAGAAAAAAGGCTACCAATACGCCATCGACCGCGGCCTGGACTTCGTCGTCCTCCTCCACGGCGACGGCCAGTACGCCCCCGAAGTCATGGCCGAACTCCTCGCCCCCCTCGAATCCGGCCAGGCCGACATGGTCATGGGCTCGCGCATGATGATCAAAGGCGCTGCCCGTGCCGGCAACATGCCCCTCTACAAATACGTCGGCAACAAAATCCTCACCTTCCTGGAAAACCGCCTCATCGGCACCCGCCTCACCGAGTTCCACTCCGGCTACCGCGCCTACTCCGTCCGCGCCCTCCGCACCATCCCCCTCGACAAGCTCACCAGCAACTGGCACTTCGATACCCAGATCATCCTCCAGTTTCTCAAGCAGGGTTATCGCATCGCCGAAGTGCCCATTCCCACTTACTATGGTGATGAAATCTGCCGCGTGAATGGCATCCCCTACGCGATGCACTGCGTGGCCTCAGCGCTTCATTACGCGCTGGTCCATCGTTGGAGAGCGCATGATGGGGCCAAACGAAGAAACGAAAACGCACTACCGGCTGAGGCGCGATCCGAAGAGCAGCCATCAACAAATTGCCCGACTCCTTAGAGAAACAAGGCCCGCCACCGTACTGGACGTCGGCGCAGCCCAGGGAATATTGGGCCAGTTGCTCGCGGATGATTTGCAATTGCCAATTTGCGATTTGCAATTGAATTCTCAATCGCAAATTGCAAATCGCAAATTGCAAATGGCCATCGACGCGATCGAGCCGAACAGCCAGTGGGCGGAAGCAGCGCGGCCCTACTATCGGCGGGTCTATAACTCCACCGTCGAAGCCGCGGAACTGGGGGAAGTAATGTACGACTGCATCGTCTGTGCCGATGTCCTCGAGCATCTGCCTGATCCAATGGCAACACTGAAACGCCTCCGCCAAACCGCCAAACCCGACGCCACCTTCATCATCTCCCTCCCCAACGTCGCCCACCTCGCCGTCCGCACCATGCTCCTATTCGGCCGATTCCCCAAAATGGAACGCGGCATCCTCGACAAAACCCACCTCCACTTCTACACCAAAGACACCGCCCGCCAGTTGCTGCGTGATGCCGGCCTGAACGTCGAGCGCATCCTCACCACCATCGTCCCCTTGGAAGATTTCGGCAACGGAATGATCACCAGCGCGATGATGGGCATGCAACGCCTCGCCGTCTCCCTCGCCCCCCGCCTCTTCGCCATGCAATGGATCTTCGTAGCAAAGGGGGAATGATGGAAACCAAAAAGCAATCCCACTGGCTCTCCATCTCCTTCCTCGCCATCGCCGTCGCCTTCCTCGGCGCATCCCTCCGCGGCCGCGACTGGCTCTACAAGGAATGGGCCATCACCCTTCTCAACTACGCCACCATCTCCCTCATCCTCGCCATGATTTGCTCCCGAATAGTCGGCCGCCAAACCTGGCAACGCGGCTTGATGATCACTGTCCTCCTCCTCGCAACCAGCACACAGTTCTACCTCCTCTTCACCGAGCGCCCCGCCTCCGCCACCAACGTCAAATGGTCCCCCAAGGGCCCCCACGTCCCCGACCTCGGCCCCGACATCCCCCGCCTCGGCGAAGCCGGAATCCTCTTCCAATCCGACAACCGCCTCGCCCTCCAGAATGAACAACAAACCCTCCGCCAGCACATCGAGCAGTTGCAACAGGAGGCCAACGACTCGCGCGCCCCCTGGATCAAGGGCGAATTCGAAAAAGAAATCTACACCGCCCGCTACAAAGTCGGCGAGATCGATTCCATCTTCCACGCCACAACCTTCCAGAAAATCCTCCTCGTCGTGCTTCTCCTCATGCTCGTCACCGTGATCATCGGCCAGCGCCTGCGCATGATCGTCCTGCCCCTGATGCTGACCGCCTGGCTCGCCCTGGGCATCTGGGTCATCCGCCACACGCCCAACCCCTTCATCGATGTCTTCGTCTTCCAGCAGGAATCCGCCGACGCCCTGCTCCACGGCCGCAACCCCTACGCCATGACCTTCACCAACATCTACGGCGACGGCATCGCCGTGTACGCCCCCGAGCTTCAGAAAAACGGCCGTGTCGACTTCGGCTTCCCCTACGCCCCCCTCAGTCTTCTCATGATCCTCCCCGGCTACCTCGCCGGCGACCACCGCTATGCCCAACTCTTCGCCCTCGCCATCGCCGCCGCCCTCATCGCCTATTCCCGCCCCGGAATCATCGCCACCCTCGCCGCCATTCTCCTGCTGACGACTTCCCGCGTCTTCATGGTCATCGAACTCGGCTGGACCGAACCCCTCGTCATCCTCTGGCTCGCCGCCACCATCTGGTGCGCCTGCCGCCGCCCCAAATGGGTGCCCTATGCGCTCGGCCTGCTTTTGGCGAGCAAGCAATACACCATCTTCATCCCCCCGCTCGCCGCCCTTCTCGTCATGCCCAAATTCACCTGGCGCGCCTACTTCATTCTCCTCCTAAAAGCCTTCCTCGTCGCCGCCATCATCTCCCTCCCCATCATCCTCTGGAACCTTCCCGCCTTCATGCGCTCCGCCGTCACCCTGCAACTAAAGCAACCCCTCCGCGAAGATGCTCTCAGCTATCTCCTCTGGTACTACTGGCATGTGGATAAGGAAGCCGCCAAAGCCATGACCTGGCTCCCATTCGCCGGCGTCGCGGTGATGACACCCCTCTGCATCTGGCTCTGGCCCCGCAATGCCGGTGGATTCGCTGGAGCGCTCGCCGTGGTCTACTTCACCTTCTTCGCGCTTAATCGTCAGGCCTTCTGCAATTACTATTTCCTCGTCATCGCCGCCATGTGCTGTGCGATCGCCGCAATGGATTCCTCTGCGCCTCCGCGCCTCCGCGGTGAAGAAGACCCTACGTCTCCGGCGAAGCCAGCGGTTGGGGAGTTGGTGGAGATGGCGCTCCCATGATCGACGCCAAAATGCGATCGATGTGGATGTGGCAATTCTCCAGGAAAATCCGATACCGCGCCTGCGTCCCCCCCGCCGCCGTCCCCGCGATATAAATCCCCGGGACATTCGTCTCCATCGTCCGCTCATCAAAAACCGGAATCTCGTTTTCCCCCACCAGCTCCACCCCCGCCATCCGCGCCAGCGACATATCCGCCAGGTACCCCACCATCAGCAGAATAAAATCCGCCGGCACATTAAAACTCGACCCCGGATTCCCAAACAGCGGCCTCGACTCATCACAGCTCGCCAGCCGCGCCCCACCCGCCGTGATCTCGCTCACCACCGTATTAAAGTGCGCCCGAATCCTCCCCGACCGAATCAACCCCATGATCTCCGGATAAAGCCAGTACTTGATGCTCTTGCCATTAAACTCACTCCCCCGATAGCTGATCGTCACATCCGCACCCACCTGCTGAATGCGCAGCGCTGCCTCCACCGCCGAATTCCTCCCCCCCACCACCAGCACCCGCTTGCGAAAATACCGATGCGGGTCCTCCATATAGTGCGACACATGCGGCAAATCCTCCCCCTTCACATCCAGCCTCCTCGGACGTGCCGTCCCCCCCGTCGCCAGAATAATTCGCTGCACCTGATACCGCTGCTCCCCCCGCTGCGGCGCTGTCGTCACAACAAAACCCCCACTCGCCAACTTCTCAATCCCACTCACCGGCTCAAACGTGTTGATTGACAGATCAAACTGCTCCACCACCGTCCGCAAATACCTCAGATAATCCTCCCGCGTCGCCTTCCCCTGATCCACCGTCTGTAGCGGCACCCCAGCAATCGCGATCCGCTCATTCGAGCTAAACCACCGCGTCATCGGCGGCCACCACGACATCGTCTGCCCCACCTGCTTCGCATCAAACTGCACATACGAAATGTCATGCCGCTTCAGCGCAACCGCCATCTCAATCCCAATCGGCCCCGCCCCGACAATGGCAACATCGCGCTTGATCATCCAGCGAATGATGATACGCCCGGATAAGTTTCATGAGAATGGCCCCTACTTCCGCCCATGAAAGTTAACCACCGGCGGCCCATATTCCCGCAGCCCCCGCGCCCGCTCCGCAAGCCGACCTTCCGCATCAACCCGTGCCGTCTCCGCCGCCTGCCGCGAAGTCTGCGCCGATTCAAGCTCATCAATCAAATCAACCGCCTTGGCGTAATCGCTCACCGCCTTCCCCAGTCGATCCAACCTCGCCTCCGATTCGGCCATGTTGATCGACAGCATGGCCAGCTCCTTGTTCAAATCCGCCAGCAAATCTCCACCCGCCGTCCGACTCACGACTTCCTGCCTCTCCCAGAGCCGCACCCGCGCCTCACCCACCCGCGCCTCGGCCGCCTCAACCTCTGCCTGTGCCACCGTCTTGGCCACCGCCAGTTGCTGCATCCGCTTCATCTCCGCATCACGGCTGTCCACCAG
Organism: Tepidisphaeraceae bacterium; assembly: GCA_041482675.1. Taxonomy (GTDB): domain Bacteria; phylum Planctomycetota; class Phycisphaerae; order Tepidisphaerales; family Tepidisphaeraceae; genus JBGPEF01. The sequence goes on from JBGPEF010000074.1 coordinate 4,735, forward strand.
CTTCTCCAGCTCCACCACAATCCGATCCGTCTTCATCTGCTTCTCGGCCGTCCCGGTGATTTTGACAATGGTCTGCTCGATTGCCTTTTTTCGAACCGCCTGGCTCTCCGCATCCAGCGCCAGCTTGTCGCGCTCATCCTCCAGGCGCGTAATCGCAGCCCGCAACGCCTCGGGCGAAACATCCACCCGATGCGTAATGTCCCGAAGCTGAGCCCGCCGCCGTTGAAGCTGCGCCTGACTCTCGGCCAGCCTGGCGCGGGCGCGATCGACTTCATCTTTCTCCCGATCCAGCATCTCATTCACCTCACGGCCGTGAAGCTCTCTGAAAAAGTTGTTCACCGTCTCCAGAAATGCCTCCCTGGCCACCGCCAGAATCTCGTCCGCCGTCGGCTGCACCGCCCCCCTGGGCACAATCAGCAGCCGAAGGTTTTGTCCCTCCTGGGCCAACTCAAGGTCCGCAACCCCCGCCGGATCAGTCACATTGAGCTTCTTCTTGAGCGTATCCGCAAAAGCGGCCTTGAGAGACTTGAAAATCAAATCCGTATTCCGATGCGGCGCTCCGGCCGGAGTCTCAAGCCAATCCACCGTGATCACCCCCATCGGCTCCTCCGCGAAAGCCGCAGTCGCACTCGGAAGTGAGAGCCCGATCAGGCCAATCAGAAAACTTCGCAAAATGATTTTCCACATGACAGTGTCCTTTGTCGTTGCTCTGTGCCACTGGCACCTTGCTGCCAGTGCCTCCCTCTTCTCTCGCCTTCCACTACGTTTGCAACCGCCGCCGCGCAATCGATGCCCAGTGCGTCTCGGGAAACAACTCAATCACCCGTCGATAGTCCCCATCCTGAGTCAGCAGCCTGGCCGCGCTCTCCCGCTGCTGCTGAATCCGCTCCAGCGGCTGCCCACGATCAAACTTCCGCGCCGACCTCGCCCGCACATCCAGCGAATGCTGATACTGCATCAATCGATTAATCGTCGCCGCCTGAGAATCCGCCTGAAGGCGAATCATCCTCAACTCGTCCCTGGCCTTCGATGGATCGGCCGCCGCCATTGCCGCCGGCTTCGGACCCATTCGAACAAAAGGCACGACCGCCAGCATCGCACACAACACAATCGATGCCCCCGCCACCTGCGACTGCCTCCGCCGCCGCAGCCGATGCCGCACCGACGACACCAGATCGGCTCTCACCGCCGGCATCGCCGCCGCCCCATCCGCATCCACCAGAAGTTGTCGAAAACTCTCCTCGTTCATGATCATTCCTCAATCAGCGGCTCCAGCAGCTTCTTCAATCGCTGCCGCGCCCGGTGCAGCCTCACCTCCACCGCATTCGTCCTGATCTTCAGCAACTCCGCCATCTCACCCACCCCCCGATCCTCCAGATAATGCAACACAATCACCTCGCGATCCCGCCCCGCCAATCTTTTGATCGCCTCCCGCACCTGCGCCAGCGTGTCATCCCGCATCGCCCCCGCATCCGCGGCCGATTGCAACGGCGTCGGCCTCCGCGACACCCGCCGAAGCGCCCTCCACCTCGACAACAACCCCCGCCGATGCGTCCGGCACTTATTCAACGCAATCACCGTCAACCACGTCCCCAGCGCCGACTCCCCTCTGAACCTTCTGCACTTGGTCAGCGCCGCCAGAAAAACCTCCTGCACCATGTCATCCACATCCGCCGGCCATCCCAGCAGCCGATAAACCAGCCGCGTGATCCTCGGCCGATGCATCGCCACCACCGCCTCAAACGCCGCCGCATCCCCCTCGGCAAATCGCTGCGCCAGGCTCCTCTCGTCCAACTCCATGGCCAGACCGCCGAAGCTCAGCGAATTGCTGTTTGGCATCACTGACATAGTTAGACTCGGCTCATTGACAGGACTTACAGCCTCTTACTCTAACACCAAATCTTTTTGATGGGTGCCGTGCCGGGGGGCGTAGCTGTAGGTCCGGCTCCGCCGGACAATTGAGATGACGTCCGGCCCAGCCGGACCTACGTTGGAATCGGATGAAACGAAATCGCCTGCTCATCCCGATGCGCCAGATACCCCTCCACCTGAATCTTCGGAAACCACAACCTCAGCCGCTGCGCCGCCGTGTGCGTATCCGAAAACTGCGCCTCCAGGCACTCGTGCGGGTCTTTCTGGAGGTGCTCCGCGTAAAACGCGCACGGCGAGTGCGTGATCAACACAATTCGCTCCAGATCATGCACCCGAACCAGAAAATCCAACTGCGCCCGCGCTGATCGATACAAATCCTGCGCCGCCGACACCGATGGATTGATCCACGCCGGCCCCCCCGGCACCGCAAATCGGTCATAGCGCGGTATTTTCAGCGAGCGATGACAAAACTCATCAAACGCCTCCCCAAATCGCCCATCCGAGCAATAAATCGCCATCGCATGAATCCGCTCCGGGTTCCACAAATCCGTCGCGGTAAAAACCGGGGCCGGCAGCGGTGCGGCCGAATGCGCCTCTTCCGCCGTGATCGCCGAAACCGAAACGGAGCAATACGGGCATCGGTCCGCCCCCGTCGTCGCCCGCGCAAAGCGACGCGATTGCGGGTTCCAGCGGTGGCCGTTCGAACAGCGGAGGAATGTTGTCATCAATCGGAAAGATAGCGGATCGACCCGCCGAGGGCGAGTATGAAATCGGCCGAAAGCAATAACCGCTTGTGGTGCAGGCTTTTAGCCTGCAAGTGGGGCAGGCTGAAGCCTGCACCACAATTAATCCCTCAACCGCGAAATCTCCAATTCCCTCTGCCTCTGCCGCTCCGTCGCCTTCCGCAGCGCCCTCTTCTCCCACCACGTCAAACTCTGCATTCCATGCCCTGAAACCTTCTCCAGGATCGTATCAATCCTCGCCTGTTCCGCCTGTTCCTCGGCCGCGCGCTTCTGCGCCCGCTTGATCGATCGCCGGCTCATCCTCCGCCGCCGCGGCGCATCTTCGGAGCGCAGGTTGAAGGCAAAATTCTGCGCATCATTCAGCTCGTGCGGGTCCATCTCCCGCAACGCCATCCGCATCTGGAAACAAGTCAGCGCGCAACTGATCGCGATAAAGATCAGCAACAGGTTGTTGTTCACCAAACCGAGAATCCCCAGCGCCGCCGAACCGACCAGCCCCGTATTGCACGCGAAGAGCATCGAGCGGTAATACCCCATCCGCGGCCACAGAACCGACTGCATAAGCTGCCCGCCATCCAGCGGAAAAATCGGCAGCAGGTTGAACATCAAAATCGCGTAGCTGGTCGCATAGATCCACCACACCCAGCGCATGACTTCCGTCAAATAAAACGGCGCCATCAAGTGAAACGGATTGGTCGGCGCAAAAATCGAGCCGTTCCAATAGAGGATCGCGGCACAAATGGCGCAAATCAAAACATTGACCAGCGGCCCACCCGCGACGGTGACGAAAGTGGCCCAGGGATTTCGCGGCGCATGCGCCATCGCCAGCCCGCCCAGCGGCGTCATGATGATCTCTTCCGCGTTTCCACCCACCGTGCGCGCCGCAAAGCAATGGCCAAACTCATGCAGCAGAACAATCAGGAAAAGCGCCCCCATCGTGATCAGCCGGTCGCTCAGGAAATAGCCGGCCGCGCCCCCGAACAGCACCGTCAGCACGATAAACAGGATCAGCGATGCGTGCAGCCGCACCCGAATCCCAAACACCCGAAACAGCGGCACCGACCCCGTGAGTATCCACAAAAGCGAATTCCCCGTTCCACCGCCGTATTTGCTCTGGTTGTATTCGCGATCTCTCCAGCTCATGGCGATGCCCACATCCGTTGGGTTTACATCCGTGCCGCCCGCTTCCGGGCAAAAAACTCAAACGTCCTGCCCCGCTCAATTATTTTCGCCCTCACCTGGCCGGTCCTTGCGCAAAGAAACGCTCATAAAGCAGCAGGGTAGCAATTGTCTTGCCATCCTGGATCTGCCCATCCCTGATCATGGACACGGCTTCCGTAAAATCGACAGAAAAAACCTCGATATCTTCCCCTTCTTCCAAAGCCGCGTTGGTCTTCTGCAATCCGAAGGCCGCAAACGCATACATCCGCTCGGTGAGGATTCCCGGGGAAGTATAAAAATTGCCAATCGGCTTCATTCGCGTCGCCAGATACCCCGTCTCCTCCTGCAACTCCCGCCCGGCGCAATTCATCGGCGATTCACCCGCCTCCAACGTCCCCGCCGGCAATTCCAGAAGAATCTGCTGAATCGTATACCGCCGGTTGCGGATCAGAATGATGGTTTTGTCATCCAAGAACGGCAGGATGACCACCGCCCCCCGATGCACCACGATCTCGCGCTGAGTCCGCTTGCCTTCATCATCCTGAAGATGATGAATCTCCAGGTTGATCTTGTTCCCCTTATACAGGACCTGTTTTTCAACCGTTTGGTACGCCATCGCAGGGGATTATAGCTCTTGCCGCCCATTTGCCATTTGCCATTTTCGATTTGCAATCCGCGCCCCCTCCGCCGATGCGCACGTAGGCAGAAAATGCGCCCAGTGGTAGGTTGTTAGGCAAACATGCACGGTACGAGCGTAATCCTGACAATTTTCGTGCAGGTAGCGCTGATAGTGGCCTTGAGCCGGCTGATTGGATGGATTTTTTCCCGCTTCCACCAGCCCCAGGTGATGGGTGAAATGATCGCCGGCATAATCCTCGGCCCAAGCCTCCTCGGCTTCGCCGCGCCGGCCGCCTATCAGCGCCTGTTCCCCGCCGAAAGCCTCCAATTTCTGGCCATCCTCAGCCAGATCGGAGTGGTCTTTTTCCTTTTCCTCATCGGACTCGAGCTCGACCCCGCCATCCTCCGCACCCGCGCCAAAGCAGCCGCCGGAATCAGCCTCGCCAGCATCCTCTTCCCCTTCCTCCTCGGCTTCTCCTTCACCATCCTCTTCTACAACCAGCTTTTCGCCGCCACCGGCAGACCATGGGCCTCCGCCCTCTTTATGGGCGCGGCCATGAGCATCACCGCCTTCCCCGTGCTGGCCCGAATCCTCACCGAGCGCAACCTCCACCGCTCCCAGCTGGGCGTAATAAGCATCGCCTGTGCCGCCATCAACGATCTGGCCGCCTGGTGCATCCTGGCCGCCGTCGTCGCTGTCGCAAAATACTCCAGTCCCGCCCACGCTCTCCGCACCGCCATCGCCGCCGCCATCTACATCGCGCTCATGACCCTCGCCGTCCGGCCATTTCTCAAGCGCCTGCAATTGATCCATGAGCAGCAGCGAAAACTCAGCCAGAACATGGTCGCCGTCATTCTCCTCCTGGTCCTCGCCTCCGCCTTCGCCACCGAACGAATCGGCATCCACGCCCTTTTCGGCGCATTTGTGCTCGGCTTGGTCATGCCCAAAAACCCCCAATTCGTGCGCCACCTCAGCGAAAAATTTGAAGATTTCATCGTCGTCTTCCTCCTCCCCCTTTTCTTCGCCTACACGGGATTGAACACCCGCATCACCCTCCTCAATTCCCCCGCCATGTGGGGCTTCGCAATTCTCATCATCGCCATCGCCTGCGCCGGCAAATTCGGCGGCGCACTGCTCGCCGCGCGCCTCTTCAAAATGCCCTGGCGCGAATCCGCGGCCATCGGCGTCCTCCTCAACACCCGCGGCCTCATGGAGCTGATCATCCTCAACATCGGCCGCGAGCTAAGCCTCATCAGCCCCCAGGTCTTCGCCATGATGGTCCTCATGGCCCTCATCACCACCGCCATCACCACCCCACTCCTAAACTGGATTTATCCCCCCAGAATGCTCGACGCGGCCCAGACGCGCCAGGCCGCCGAATTCTCCATCCTCATTCCCATTTCCCTTCCCAAAAGCGGCGCACCCCTCGTCCAAATCGCCGATGCGCTAATCGGAACCGCCCGTTCCGCGGCCAGACTCTTCGCCCTGCACCTGCGCCGCCCCACCGAGCATGAAGCCTTTCACCCCCACGAGGACGAAACCGATGCCGACGCCGCCCTCGTCCCCCTCCTCTCCCAGGCTCAGGCCCGCGCCCTCCCCGTCGAGCCCATCACCTTCGTCAGCAACGACGTCGCCGCCGATATCGCCTCAACCGCCGCGTCGCGCAACGTCAATCTCGTCCTCATGGGCTACCACAATCCCATCTTCGGCAAAGCCATGCTCGGCGGAACTGTTCATCGTGTTTTGACCGCCTGCTCAGCCCCTGTCGCTGTCTTTGTTGACCGCGGCCTTCGCAACATCGACAAAATCCTCGTCCCCTACCTCGGCAGCGCCCACGATGCCCTCGCCCTCGAGTTGGCCGCCAGAATGGCCAAAAATACCAGCGCCCGCGTCACCGTCCTCAACGTCGTGCCCCCTCTAACCGGACCCGCCGGCAAATCCGCCGACGCAAGATGCGCCGTCGAAAAAATCTTCGCCGATCCGGCCCAGAAAACCTCGCTCACTTTCCAAGTTGTCGAAGACAGCTCCCCCGTCGGCGTCGTCCTCCACCAGGCCCGCAATTTCGATCTCGTCATCATCGGCGTCGCCGAGGAATGGGGCCTCGAATCCCGCCTGTTCGGCTGGCGCCCCGAAAAAATCGCCACCGACTGCCCCGCCTCCCTCCTCATCGTCAGACAATTCGCCAACTCGCAAAAATCCCCCTCTCTCGCCGAATTATCCCGCCCCAACCCCCAACACCACCCCAAAATGGCCTCCTAAACTTCCTTTTCCCTTCCTGTGGATATCCCGTCGATTGCCGGTCTATAAATTGCTTTGTTTCAAATGGTCCCTAAGGTGGAATCTTGTCTGGGAGCCCGTTAGCGATGTCCCGGTATCGCATGATCGCAATCGACCTGGACGGCACGCTTCTGGCTCCCGACGGCACGGTGTCGCCGCGAGCCAAAGCCGCGGTTCACAAGGCCCTCAAGGCCGGCCTTCTGGTCTGTTTCGCCACCGGGCGAAATTTCACCGAAAGCCGAATGGTGCTCGATGCCGTCGAGCATTATGCCACGGCCGTGTTCGTCGGCGGTGCCATGGTGATCGACACCCGCAACCGCAAAACGCTGCACCGCATGGGAATGCAGCCCCAGCTCGCCCGCGAAGTTTGCGAGCTCTTCGAATCGCTCGGCCACGCGGCCCTGGCGCTCCAGGACACGGCCGAGGCCGGCGTCGATTATCTCGCGACCGACGACGTCCAGCTCGATGCCGCAACGTCACAATGGATGGAGGTAACCGCCGCAAAAGTAAAGCGATTTCCCAGGCTGGCGCAACATTCGCACGAGCATACCATTCGCGTCGGCATCGTCGCCTCGGCTGCGGAAATCGCCCGGGTTCGAAAAATCCTCATCGAGCGCTTCGCCGAGCGCGTGATTTGCCAGAGCCTGTTCGTGCCATCCTACGATGTCGAGGTGCTGGAAGTTTTTGATCCGGCCGTCAACAAATGGGAAGGCCTCTTGCAGGTGGCCAGGAGTCATGGAATCACCCCCGATCAGATCGTCGCCATCGGCGATGATGTGAACGACCTGACCATGATCGCCAACGCCGGCCTCGGCGTCGCCATGGGAAACGCCAAACCTCCCGTCCTCGCGGCCGCCAAGCGCGTCATCGGCCGAAACGATGAGGACGGCCTGGCCGAGTTTTTGGAAGAACTGGTCGCGACCCACGCGGTCCAACCGAAATCAAAAGGAGAACTGCTTACCGAGTAATCGAGCCTCGCTCAACTGAAAAATAATCCCCCCGGCTCGGAGAGCCGACACCGGTGCAGGGATGATTGCGAAAGGATTCGCAGGCCAAGCGACGACCGGCGGGTGAAAACTCGCCGGTCGTCCTTCTTTTTCACTCACGATGGCTGGGGCTTGAATCGGGTGGCATGGGCAGGTGTACTCACATGCCCGTGTCTTTCTCGCCGAACCTACTTCCCCGCGTACAAGTTCCGTAGGGTGTGCTTCAGCACACCACCCGGTAGGTCGGGCACTCCTGCCCGACATGTCTGCCTCCTCACTTCCCTCAACTCTCAAAGCGTCAATCCCCCCAATGGGTGGCATGCGCAGCCGCACTCGGATGCAGGTGTCTTCCCGTTTGCAGCGACTACGCACGCTTTTAGTGTACCCGGCCTGGTAGGGTCTGCTCCGCGCACCACCCCACCTCGTAGGGTGCGGCTCGCCGCACCTCCTCAGCCGCGTTACCGCCCAAAGAAGACAACCCAGCGTCGCAAGCCCTGGATTCCAACACCCCCCGCACCCTCATCCCCGCCAGGTGCATAAACATCAAAATCTCCCCATCCCTCCCCCCATTCATCTTGTCCCCACCCACAAATGCTGTTAAATTCTTCCGGTCACCTCCGCACCTTCCCGCAGGCGCCGCGGCCGCAGAAACGGGTGCCAAATGAATCGCGCCAAGAAAAATGCCGCCTTCACCCTCATCGAACTCCTCGTAGTGATCGGAATCATCGCTCTGTTAATTGCGATCCTCGTACCTACTCTTAACTCCGTCAAAGAAAAAGCCAACCGCGTCAAATGCTCCAGCAACCTCCGCCAGATCGGCGCTGCCGAGCACATGTATGCAGCAGCGGAAGGCAAGGGGCGCTATCCGCGCACCCAATGGGAGGACGACGGCGGGCCACATTTCTTTTCGGGATCACTGGATCAAAACCCGTTCGACAAGCTGCCGTGGCATGGAAGCAACGGACTCTTCAGCAGCATTCTCGCCAACGACGCGACCGCTTCCATCTATCTTCTGGTTCATTACAAGATGGTCACCATCGATGTCTTCCTCTGCCCCTCCAGCGATCAGCGCCGGGATGTGCTTTTTGACCCCATCACAGGCCTGGAAGTCGCCCCTACTGATCGCTTCAATTTCAGCGAGGAGCAGCCCTTTAGTTGGAGCTTGAGCTACTGCTTCGCATCGCCTTTTAATCAGACCCGCAATGAATGGGACCGGGAGTCCGAATACCGCCATGACCCAAGCGCTCCCGCCGAAAATGCCATCGCCGCTGACCGCAACGATGGCTTCGACCGCTGGAAGAGCACCAATCCAAGCGCACCGCAGTCTGACATGGAAATGATGAACAGCCGCAACCACAAGGGCAAAGGCCAGAACGTACTCTTCAGCGACGGCCATGTCGCCTGGTGCAACAACCCCTTCGTCGGCTACAACCGCGACAATATCTACACCACCGCCATCCGTATGCCCGAATTCAGCCCGCGGAAGCACGTACCGATGAACCGCTACGATAGCATTTTGGGGCCACAGTTACCGCTCAAGAACAATTCGATTTAAGTCCGCTTCTTAGACAGGACACAGAAAGCATCAAGCAGAAGCATCAAGCAGGAAGCATCAAGCAGGACAGTCCTGCTTCTGAAAAGCATCAAGCGGGACAGTCCTGCTTCCGGAAGCATCAAGCGGGACAGATCAAATAAAGGTGACGCGTGGACAAAAACCGGGACTGGACAAAAACCGGGACTGGGCTAGTTTATTGCCTTTTTCAAAAACTAGCCCCGTCCCGGTTACATGTACCGTCCCGGTTTCATGTACGTCCCGGTTTCATGCACGTCCCGGTTTCATGCACGTCCCGGTTTCATGCACCTTTCCCTCTCCCCCGTACTCGGGGGAGAGGGCAGGGTG
>JBGPEF010000075.1:0-14278 GCA_041482675.1 Tepidisphaeraceae bacterium
ACTGCTCCCCGATCACCATGATCTGCGTCCGCTCATCCTTCTCGGATTCGTTGTAGCGGTAGTTGTGCCAGACGCCCTTGCTGGCCAGCGCCAGCACCCCCAGGATCACGGCCGGCGCCAGCGTCCAGGCCATCTCCACGCGCGTATTGCCGTGAATGAAATGCCCCTTGGTCCGCTTGGCGCTGTGGCGGTATTTGATCAGGAAGACGATCAGCGACACCTGCACGATCACCAGCGCGGTCATCGTGATCCAGAAGATGGCGATGAACAGGGCGTCGATGGCCCCGCCGTGGGCGGAATAATTGGGGGGCAGCCACCAGTCGGACCACTCAAATTTCTTATTCACCTGTGCAAAGGCGGCCGGGGTGGCGGTCAATAAGCCCAGAACCGCGGCGATCATCGGGCCTGTTCGAATCCGTGAAAATAAACCGTTGCGCTGACGGTTTTCCTGGTCAGATTTCATGCTCATGGGGCGGGTGAAGATACAGCATCGTGCTTTTATTCACAAGGCAAGTGAAGAAACAAGGGCGAGGTTTGCTCGCCCTTGTCTTCATCAATATTTCGTAATTCTTTCCCGCGGCGGCCGCGTGCCACTGGCGGCTTGCCCGCCAGTGCCTATTGCCAGCCGCGCGATACCTTACTTTTTCACGATCGCCGGCGTCGCAACCGTCTTCTCCTCATCACAGCACTGCTCGCTGCTCACTCCCTTGGCGCTGAGCACCAGCACCTTCTCCGGCGTTGCCGGCCGGGCATCGGCGTCTTCCGACGGCTTCATCGTCACGTTCAGTTCGCCCTTGCCATCCTTCACCGTGACCTTGGCTTCCTGCTCGCCAAGCTTCTCGTGCCACACAACCACGTCGTAGCTCCCATCGGGCACGCCCTTGATCGCAAATGTTCCATCCTCAGCGCTGGTGGCGAAGTAAGGATGATTGAACACGGCAAAATGCGCGCTCATCCACGGATGCACGTCGCATTTCACGCGGAAATATTCGGGGGCCTTCATCTTGGGGACGGCGCGGCCGTCATCGACGTTGTTCTGCCCGAAGTTGAACCCGGGATTCTCCTCCGGCAGCCCATGCACGTTGTGCAGGAATGGATCGCTGTTTTTCACCTTGACTTCCTGGCCAATCATGACCGCCAGGACGTGCGGATGATACTGGCAACCCTTCTGATCCAGCACGGCCGGCGTCGTGGGGGGCTTGCCACCGGCCGGGGGATTTTTCAGGGAGATGACGACGTTGGCCAGCTCCTTGTTCTTGCCGACCACCATGGTCTCTTCCGTCACGCCCTGGGGGTGCTGATTGGCACAGGCCTGAACGGCGACCATGTTGATCTTCTTTTGGGTCGGCACTTTGCCGTCATAGGTCACTTTTCCGGTGACATCCGCATGAGCGAAAGTCACCACGCCAACCGCCACGACCGCGGCCGACAAAATCGATCGAACCTTCATGACAAATCTCCTTTGATTAGTTTGGCAGACACTGCAAGCTTCTGAAGGATAGAAAATCGTAGGGTCCGCTTCAGCGGACGCACTATTCCATCTTCACACTGAAATTCGCCTCGGCCGCCTTGCCCGCTGGCACTGTTATCTGCTGTTCCGACCGCAGCGTTTCAATTTCGTGCCATACCGTCACGGTATAGGTCCCCGGCGGCAGACCGCTGATCGTATACGTCCCATCATCGCCAGTCACTGCAAAGAATGGATGATTGAAGACCACAAAATGGCAATTCATCCACCCGTGAACATCGCACTTGACCCGGAATTCCTCGGCCTGGGTCATTGGTGGTACTGGCCGTCCGGGATCGATGTTGTTCTGGGCAAAATTGAAGCCCAGGTTTAGCTCCGGCAGCCCATGCACGTTATGCAGGAACGGATCGCTGTTTTTGATGACCAGCGGCTGCCCCGTCATCATCGCCAGAACGTGCGGCGAATAATGGCAGGCAATCTGATCCAGCACGGCCGGCTGAGAAGGAATCGGATGCCTTCCCGGCGGAGGATTCTTAATGGACACCACCGCATTCTTCAGCTCGCCGCCTTTGCCGACAATCAACGTCTCATCCAGCAACGGCTTGCCTCCCAGCGCTGGATGATTCGCGCACTGTGGAACCGCACCGATCGGCATTGGCTTGCGCGGCGGCGGCGCCCCCACAAACAAAACCTTGCCGGTAATCGACGGCCCCGCGTTCGCCGCAACTGCACCCTGCCCCGCAACTGGAGTTGTCGGCCGGCTCGTCGGCCCCTTCGCCACCGCCGGCTCCGGCAGTGGGGCGGTGAAGCCGGGCAACAGCGCCAATTTCGCATCCTTGGGCGCGGCCGCCAATTTCGGCTCACCCTGCGGCGGGTCCTTGCTCGTGTATCCCTCAAACCCGGCCGCATAGATGAAATCGATCACCAGATCCGTCTGCGCATCGACGGTATCGCCAAATTCATACTGCACCGAGCGGATTGATTCCGCATTGCGATCGGATGGAATGTAGGGCAACCCATTGAGGGCGAAGACATATTTATTGGGATCGGTGATCGCCTGGATTCCGCGCCCGGAGAAGAAGATCGCGGCCATCGGATTGCCCGGCTGAATCGTCTGCGGCTCCTGCACCCAGTGCCGCACCCACTTACGCTGAAGCCGGCGAGACGTCATCGACAGATTCGGCCCCTTGGGCTGTTTATTCACACCCTCGGCCGCATCGTTGCCGATCACGTGACAGGTTTGACATTGCATCAGGTGATAGAGCTTCTCACCGGCCGCAAATCGTTCCTTGCTCGGCGTCGGCCGCGCTAGTTCGGCGAACGGATAGCTGCCCACAAACGATTTGGCCACGATCCGCGCATCAAACAGCGCTGACTTATAAGCGCGCTCGATCGATTCCTGCCCGGCATCCGGCGCAAAATCGCTCGGCTTGGCCAATGTGTTTTCCAGCGCCCACGTCTTCAAATCGGCCGCCATTGCCGCGTATTTCGATTCGCCCCGGGCATTGCCCGCAAACCAGTCATCCGGCGGCCAAACCTCGTTGGGATCGACCGGCTGTGTCGCCGGCGCGCCCTCTTTGCCCTTGGCGGCATCTTTCAACAGTCCGTCGAGGCGTTTCGCCAACCCCTTGGCTTCATGCACCGAAACCGCATTGAAATACGCCGCGATCGCAGTGGCATCTTCATCGGTGATCGGAAAACTCGGCATGCGGATGAACGGCTGCGGCCGCATCCTTCGCCGCTGCGTCGTCCCCTCCGGCTGCACCGTCCCCTCATCGTCCACGTGCTTGATGAAGTTGAACACCCACGAATGCTGAATCCGCGCCCCTTCGCTCCGCAGCGACGGCGGCGCTTTGGCCGTCATCTCATCCTTGGGGAAGAAATTGGCGAACAGCCAGTATTGCTGCACCGGCGGCGTATTCGCATCGATCTGATGGCAGCCCACGCAGTTGTATTTCTCGGCGATCTGCCGCCCCCGCGCGATCTGCTTCATCTCCTCGTTGTTCACCTTCTCCAGCAATCGCGGCGTCACCAGCCGGTCTTTATTGGAGATCACAAACGTTACCAGCGCATGCACCTGCTCATCATTCAGATAGAACGTCGGCATGCGCAGCTTGTCGTAGGGTTTGCCTCTGGAGATGATCACCGGCTGGCCATTTTCAATCGTCCGCACCGGCTCGATCAGATTTTTCCCGCGATCGTAGATGCGCGAATTCTTCAGCTTGTGCGCGAGCCAGGATTGACGCGTGTGGTCAATGTGCGGCCAGCCCACCTGAACGTCTTTGGCCAGCGGCTCGTCCCATTTCTTCCCATTGAGCGCTTCGGTGATCTGTGTCACCGCCGCCACGCTCAGGCCATTGACCATGGGAATCCGCGACCCTTCCTTGGGCAGCTCGGGAATCTTGTGATGGGTCAGATAGCCGTAATCCAGCTTATCAACGCTCTTCTGTCCCCAGTCCGAAAGGTTGGCGCACGGACTGGCCGCCCCCTCCATGCCGTTGATGGCATGGCAATTCATGCAGCCATAATGGTTGATCAGCTTCTGCCCCAGGAAGATCAGTTGCTTCTCCTCCAGCGGCATGGCCTCGGCCATTTTCTTCGCGTCGGCCGACGTCGTCGTCTTATTGGTCAGCGAAATGGCCGCCAGGTCGGCAAGCTCCTTCTCGTCAATCGCATGCTTGACCGCATCTTCGGCCGGGTATTTGCTCAGCAGGAAAAACGCCACCAGCTCGCTCACCTTGTCGTTGTCGGGCGCAATTTCCTTCGCCTTCCACGGATCATCCCCCGCCTTGGCCTGCTGCCGCTTCTGCGCCAGCAGATATTCGGCCAGATCCAGCGCATCCTGCGGCGACAATCGCAATCGTGGCATCACCGTATAGCTGCTGTAATGCCGCGGATCGATCAGCCAGCTATAAAGCCACTTGCGGGCCTGCTCTTTGCTCCGCCCCGACATCAATTTCGTCCCCACTCCGCTCAATTCCGGCCCATGGTGCTGAAAAACCGGCTTGGGCGTTCCATCCGCATACTTCGGAATCGAGCTCGCCCCCAGCGCCTCGGCAAAATGCTCCATCGCATAAAGCTGCCGCTCGTTGTAGCTCATCGCGCGATAACGCCGCAGCGCCTCGCGCCCGGCCTCGGTCTGCAATTCGCGCGCAGTCGGCGCTTTGCCTTTTTCCGCCGCGGTCTTTTTGCCAAATTCGCTTAAATAATCCTCCAGCACCCCGCCCTTCACCATGTCATTGGTGATCCATTTCTGCCCCGTCTCATTCAGATTGGTATGACACCCAACGCACCCCACCCCGCCCTGCATGTCGCCGATCGGCGCTTTTTCCGGATCGAATCCAATGAATAGCGACCGCCCGCGATCCACATCCCCCTCCCCCTCCGGCATTTTGTTGGCCGGGTCCTTCAGATAATCGCTCTCCGGCAGCGGCGTGGCCGTCTTGGTCAGATACGTTCGAATCGCCCGCACTTCCTGCTGCGTCCGCCGCAATTCCTCATCGCTGGAACTGTTCTCCAGCATGAAAAAGTGCGGCATCATCGTGCTCGGCCGAAATGCCTTGGGCGCCCAGATCCACGAATCCAAAAACGCGTTGCTCAGCTTCGCATTCACATGCCGCAAATCCGGCCCCACCTGCCGCTTGTCCTCGGCCGGAATGCTGTCCATCTGGTGACAGTTGGCGCACCCCAGTTTCGCGAACAGCGTCCGCCCCTCATACAGCACCGGCGCTTCCTTGCGAATCTCATGAATCCCCGTGTGGCACCGCGCGCAGTTCGCCTGAATGAATTCCGGCGTGCGCATCGGCCAGTCCCACTCGTGATACACCGTCGCAAAATACGTCCCCGACTCATGCTCATATTTGGCCGCCCAATATTGAATCTGCGCCACCGCCGTCCGCACCTGCCCGGTCAGCGGATCCTTGTATTGCAGCGGCTCCGACTCCATCGTCGCATGCGGTGCCTTGGCCTCATGCACCGTCCCCAGCGGCATCCTCGCCACCTCCGCCGGTGCCGTCGTCGGCGCGGGGGTTGGATGACTGGCCGGCTCGCTCGCCGCGCCATGCCCATTGTGTTTCTTCGCGTCATGCGGCGCAAGGTGATCCAAATGCAGCGCTGTCGCATCCCCATTCAGCACTGTCTCGCGCATGTCCGACATGTCCGCGGCATGATGTTCGGCTGCGTAGGTCCGGCTGTGCCGGACATTGCCGTCCGGCACAGCCGGACCTACGTCGATCTGCTGCGGCAGAACGGGAATTCCGGTGAGCTTGTCCACCCAGATGTCCCGCGCACTGTGGGCCGCCAGCACAAAATCCGTCTCCTGCCCAGATCCATCATGGCAGCTCGTGCATCCCACCGCCTCCATCGCATGCGCGCTGTCGGCATCGCAGTAAAGATCGAGTCTTGGATGTGCCAATTGTGCCGGCGATGCATCCAGCGCATCAAACCCCCGCGCCTCACGAAACACATTCACTTTGTCCACCAGCACGTGGCGATACCGCTCTTCCAGCAGATTCAGTTCCCCCGGCAGAATCCCCGCCACGATCGCTTTGCGCACATCCATCGGATACGCAAACGCCTCATCCCGCGCCGCCGCCGCCTTCGAATCATCAAACGACGCCGCAATCTCCACCACCGCTCCGTTCATCTCGCTTCGCGCTGCCACCTTCTGCCCCGCCGACCGCGGCTTCTCATATTTATAAAGCGCATCGATCACCGCTACGACAATCGCGTTCTGCTCGTCCGCGTTCGCGGCGGCCGGATCGTAGGTGAATTTCTGCCTCGGCCGCCCGTTGTAGGTGACGGTGATTCCCGGCTCCCCAACCACCGCCAGAATATTGTTCACCCTCGCGACGTTGGCCTTCTGCTGATTCGCCGCCAGCAGCTTAAATCCCCACAAATGCCAGAATTCCGGCATCGCGCTCGCCCCCGGCGACATCTCCGTCGGATCATCCGCCTTCCGCGGCGGCGAAAATCTCACCTGCTGGCCGCTGGACAACTGTTCTTCCAGATATCCCAGCACGCGCTCTTCGGTGAACTCCTTGCGATCGATGTGTACGTGACACGACGCACACCGGTCCGTCGTCGCCACCTTGGTGAACGACAAATCCGACAGCACATCCGGCAGCAAAATCTCCCGGACCTTGTCTTCCGGATTCATGAACTGTAGCAACGGCGCCTTGCGCAGCTGCTAGCTGATCCTGGCAATCCCCGACGGCTGAAGCGCCGCCAGCTTCTTCCGCAGCAATTCCACATCCCCGCCCAGTTTTCCCACCATCTTCCGCAGATCTTCCACCGGCTTGGTCGCCTCGTCCCTCTCCTCCTTGGCTTTCCTCCGCTCCTCCTTGAGGCTGAAGATGTATTCATTGTCTTCCGCCAGCTTCTTGCGGCGCGGCTCCAGCTTTTTCTCCAGCTTGGCCACCTTCTGGGCATCCTTCTCCGTCCGCGCATCCTGGAGAAAGTTCTCCATCACCGTCACTTCGGCCTTGTCATTGTTGAAGCTGAACGTCAGCCGCGAAACCTCCCCCTCCCGGTCCGCCATGATCTTGGTGAGCCGGCTGTATTGGTCCAGTTGCTTCTGCTTCTGTTTGTCGGTCAGAATCGCCTTGATGTCGAACAGGTTTTCCTGCTCCCTGTCCGTCAGCACCTGCAACTTTCCATACTTCGTCTGAATCCCCTCCACCCGCATCGCCAGGCCATTGAAATCCACGCGCCCCGATTTCGCCTGCGCATCAAATTCGCTGATCAGATTCTTCAGATCATCCAGCTTCTCTTTCTCGGTGGGAGACATCGACCGGTTGATCTTCTCATTGGTGATCGCCGCATCCCACACGCGCCCCTGCTGCTGCGGCTTGCGCCAGGTCTTGTCATAGTCCTGCATGACCGACCAAAGCGTCACGGCCACCAGCGCAATCGACGAGAGCGCGAAGACCCGATTCAGCTTTTTAATGTTCCAAAACGTATCGGTAGGAATAGGCATGGCGGCGCATCCGTAACACGGGCCTCTTGCCCGTGAGCACGAGCCAAAAGGCTCGCGCGATGAAGCAGAAACAGCGATCTCGCTACTTCGTGCTATTCTTCACAAAGCAATTCCCAAGGTCAAGCCGCGCGCCGGCGGCGGGGAATAAGCAACAGCCCGAGAAATGTAAGAATCCCCACTGTCGATGGCTCCGGCACCACCGCCACCCCCCTCAGCGCCCCCAAATCCCCCGCAACCGCATTCTGCATCGCAAACGCCCGATCGATGTACGCGTAATCGTCCGCATTGATCACACCGCTGTAATCGATGTCCCCGTTGTAATACTGGTTCACCCCAACCGTGCCCGAAAATCCCCGGTCGATCAGAAAAAAATCATCCGCATTCACCCGGTCATCCAGATTCAAATCCCCCATGAATGTGTACTTGATCAGGATCGAGTTGATATCGACCGGCATTCCATCAAACACCGTATAAATTGGCCCGCCATGCCCATTGTCGTTGAGGATCGCCCCCAACCCCATCAACTGATTCGGATCGGCCGCCGCCGCGCTGCTGGCGATCCCATTTCCACCCCACCGCGTGGCCGAGTTCCTGCTCTGCTTGAGCCGGCTGACGATCGATGCGAAATCGGTCAGCCGATTCGCGGCCGTCGATTGCACAATCAAATCGTTGTCGTTCAGGTCCAACTGCCCAATGGTGCTGACGGTTCCATTAAACGTCAATTTGGTTAACTGGCTCACCGCGCTATCCGTGCCATTGGGTTTCACCACCACGTGGCTGCCCCGGTTGATCGTCAGCGTCCCCCCGCGCAAATAGGTTGCCCGCAGCGTCGCCGGATTTCCCGAAATTCCCACCATAATCGAGGTCGATGCATCCACCGTCCCCACATCCACCGTTGCCCCTCCCTCCACGAAATAAGTCTGCTGATTGATCGGAAACGAAGGGATCAGCGAGTAAATCGCATTCACCCGGCTGGAAATCCGCGACGAATAGGCCGCCGCCGGCGCCGGATTGGTCCCGCTCACCAGCACCCAGTCGTTGCCACCCCGCTCAAACAATCCGCGCATGTCGAAGAGCGCCGCATTGAATCCGGCATCGTCGGCCGCCCCGGTGAAGCTGAACGGCCCCTCCACACCGTAATTAATCCCCGCCACTTGCCATTCCGTCCCCTGCTGAATGAAAACCCCGCCTCCCGAATCAAATCCCGACAGCGTCCCTTCATTGGCTACGCCCGCATTGAAATCAAACGCAACAAAATCCCCCTGATCCGCGGTCCCGTTCACGATTCCTTCGATCGTATTCTCCCCCCAGCTCTGTTCGAAATCGGCCGCCCCCCATTCCCAACCCTTCAGCACGGTATCCACCACCACCTCCGCCCCGCGCTGCGTCCCCCGCCCCACAACCACCATATGCTTGCCCGCCTCACTTGCCGCGCTCGACGTTCCATACAACGGCGCAAACGCGGGGAACGTCTCATTCACCTTCCAGATCCGCAAATCGCTATTGGGGATCGCTGCCCCTCCATCAGTTCCGAAACTCGAATCAATCGTGTAATTGCTCCCCCGGAAGCCAAACTGCGAACCCGGATCTCCCCCCACATGAACCGCCGTGATGAAGTAATTGGGCGCGATCGGCGTCCCCAGGAACGGCCCCCATTGCCCCTGAAGGTTCCAGGGAATCTCCCCCACGCTCCCCGGCGCGGGCGCGCCATTCCGGTCGGCCGTGGCATATAAGATGACCGCGTGGCCGGCGGCGGGGATAATCAAAGGTGTAAAACAGGCGGCCAGAAAACCGAGCCGCCGCACGCCAATCCGCATTCATCTCCCTCAACAAACCAATACGTCTATACGCCGCAAATCCCCCCGCGGCCAAAACCGCCCCCTGTTTTCTTCACAAATCGAGGCGACAGAATTGCATAACTATATATTTTACAACAAGTTAAGTATTAACCTCCTGCCCCCCGGCCAGCAGCCCCCTCGTCTCCCCCAGCGGCCCCACAAACTCCCCATCCATCCCCCCCGGCAGCTCCACCCGAACCGCCATCTGATCATCCCCCACCCGCTCCCATTCCACCTTAATAACCCCCAGCGGCGTCGGCACCCTCCCCTTCGCAAAATCCAGCTTTCCCATCCAAGGCGCGATCCTCACCCTCTTCCACCCCACCTCCACTGGCATCACCCCCAGCACCTGCTGGCTCAAATGATAAACCGGCGAGGCCGACCACGCGTGACACCGGCTCTGGAAAGTCGGCTCCCAGACCTCCCAGAACGTCGTCGCTCCCTGCTCGATCATCTCCCCCCATTTCTCCCGAATGATGCGAATGACCTCCTCCCGATAATTCGCCTCCGCCAGCGCCTCCAGCACGTAGGCATAAAAAAACGGGGACGCAGCTAGTATTTTTCCCCGCCGCGAATTCGCCGCCTTCAACAGCACATCCTTCGCCAGATTCGGATGCGTCTCCGGCTTCAATCGCAGCAGCATCGCCAGACAATTGGCATGCTGCGACACTTCCTCCACCATCTCCCCGCTCTTCGGATCAAATCCATCCCGCCAAACCTTTCCCTTGGCATCCCAGAAATGTTTTTCCACCGCGCTCTGCACTTTCATCGCCTTCGCCAGATATTTTCCGGCCAACTCCTCCTCCCCGGCCACCTCCGCAATCGCCGACGCATATCTCAGCCCCTGCAAATACATCATGTTCAGCACCGCGCTGAAATCGCTCTTGTATAAACTCTGCCAATCCAGAAAAACCCAGAAGCCCTCAAATCCTCCAATCAATCCGCTCTGCGCCTCGTGCCGCGCGAAAAATTCCATCACCCCCCGCATCGCCGGCAGGCACTCCTTCAGCAGTGAGGACTGTTCCGTGTGAAAATAGTAATCCCACAAACTCGCCACCCACGTCAGCATGAAATCCGGCAGCCGGTGATTGGGCGCATCGCTCGGCGGATGCGCGTGCAACGACCCATCCGCCGCCGCCGACCTTGCCACCTGCCGAATCCCCCTCTCAAAAAGCGATACATCCCCAAACGAATACGCATTCACCCGAAACTGCACCCTCGCATCTCCCCACCACTGCGCCTGTTCGCGCCACGGGCAATCCACGTATGCATCAAACATGCAATTCCGCTGCGTCTCCCGGCCAATCCGCCAGATCTCATTCAAACTCGCATCGCTGCACTCAAACGCCCCCACATCTTCCAGCGCTGTATGCACCTGCCGCAGCCCCACCTGCCTGATTACCAGCGGCCTGGTCACATTGCGAAAAACCAGCGTCGCATATCGGAACCCCTTATAGTGAAATGCCTCCCACTTCTGCGCCCCCGCCCGGCACCGATACCGATCCGCCGTTGCCTCCTCGCACGAGCTGCCCGAATCCAGCGGAATCAAAACCGGCCCCCCATTCTTGTCCACTTGTTCCGTGTAAATGATGTCGATGATCTCATCCCCCGCCGCCTCCGCGATCTCCAGCATGATGTGCCCGGTGCGCGTCTGCCCCAGGTCCAGGCTCACCATCGCAAAATGCCCCTCCTCCGGCGGCGTGACCGTCGTCGATTGTCCTTCCCCGCGCAGCATCCCCTCCGCATTCTCCAGCACATTCTTCTCTCTCTTTCGCTCCTCCACCAGCGGCAGGTGATACACATCCTCCGCCACCTTGTATCCCCGCGCATTCTCCCCCACGAACTGCCCCGTGATCGCCACGAATTTCTGCTCATACTGCCCCAGCAGCGGCACCCCCCGCTCCTCCATATTCAGCCATGGATGACATCCCACCGGCCCAACAACTCGCGGCTCATGCCAATCCTCTCTCTCCACAAAATCCGCGCTCATCCAATCGGCCGGATCCTCCCCCGCATCAAAATGCTCCGCAAACCCCATCTGGATCGTCAGCCGCGCCACATCCTTCCTCCACCCCTTCGCCTCCCGGCACATCCACCCCTTGGGCGTGTGCAGCTCGATTCTCCTCCCATCCACCTCGGCCACCCCATCCAGCAGAAACCCGCTGGCATCCCGGTAAACCGAAAAGAACGTCGGCACCCCAAACTGATGCACGATCGCGCAAATCGAATTCTTCCCCGCCACCAGCAGCGGCGCGATGTCGATCGTGTCATAACTCTGAAACTGTGCCCACGACCGCGCCGGCCCCTGATGTACCCGCTTCCCATTCACATAAAGCACATACCGCGCATCCCCCGAAACCCGAATCACCGCCCGCTGCGCCCTCCCCGGCACATCAATCACCTTCCGAAAGTAAGCATAATAATTCCACGGCCGCGACAGATGCTTCTTCACCCAGCACCACCGCGCCCACCATTGTTCCCGCTCGCTCATTCCCGCGCGATGATACTGCAAATGCCGCAAGTTTTCCTTCATTTCGACGTTCGATGTTCAATGTTGGATGTTCGATGTTCATGTCGATGCCGTTGACGCTTCGTCCCTCTTCCCCGACCATTCCCCCACGTCCATGAACCCCAACGTCGCCCTCTTCATCACCTGCCTCACCGACCAGTTCTATCCCCACGTCGGCATCGCCGTCACCAAAATCCTCGAGCATTTCGGCTGCACCGTCGCCTTCCCCCAAACCCAAACCTGCTGCGGCCAACCCTTCTACAACAACGGCTTTCAACCCGAAGCTCGCGAGCTGGCCAAGCGCATGATCGAAATCTTCGAACCCTACGAATACATCGTCACCCCCAGCGGCAGTTGCTGCGCCATGGTCCGCGAGCACTTCGAGCACCTGCTCCACGGCGATCACGCCTGGGAACACGGCCTGCATCACCTCACCAGCCGCACCTACGAGTTCGTCGAGTTCCTCGACAAAATCCTCAAGGTCGACCTCTCCAAACTCTCTCTCCCGGCCCAGCGCCATCTCACCTACCACTACACCTGCCACCTCCGCGGCCTGGGCATCAAGGATGAAGGCGTCCGCCTCCTCCAGCAAATCGGCAACGTCCGCTACACCCCCATGGAGAAAACCGACCAGTGCTGCGGCTTCGGCGGCACCTTCGCCATCAAATATCCGGCCATCTCCGGCGCAATCGTCGAAGACAAGGTCAACTGCATCGCCGCCACCAACACCGACATCACCATCTGCAACGACGCCGGCTGCACCATGAACATCTCCGGAATGTGCCACCGCCGCGGCCAGCGCACCGCCGTCAAACACATCGCCGAACTCCTCGCCGAAGCCCTCAACCTCGACATCACCGGCTGGTGAGTTCGTTTCCGTGCCGATCGTAGGGTGGGGCTTGCCCCACCGTCTGCTGGACATGGCGTACAATGATGCGACGAGGATCTTTTTAGAATTTCTATGGCCACTCGCCGCCAACTCCAAACCCTCCCCCATCTCTGCGCTGACGCCGCGCGGCTCGTCACCGACCTCGAGCGCGAAACCGACCGCGGCGTTGCCCTCCTCGCCGTGGCGTTTCTCGACGATGTCCTCGACCTCCTCCTCCGCGCCAGCTTCGTCGATGACCCCGAGGCCGTAAACCGCCTCATCGGCCCCGGCCGGCCCCTCGAATCCTTCGGCTCCCGGGCCCACATCGCCTACTGCATGGGCCTCCTTGGCCAGGATGTCTACAACGACATCAACCTCATCCGCGAGATCCGCAACGACTTCGCCCACCGCCAGCCCACCAACTTTGAGGAGCCCGACATCCGCCTCAAGTGCACCCGCCTCCGCTGCGTCGCCCCCATGATGCACCAGAACGAATCCTGCACCACCCGCGAATGCTTCATCGCCAGCGTCGTGCTCATCGCCAACCACCTCATCGTCCAGGCCTCCGAACAGTCGCATTCCATCCCCGCCAAGAGCTTTTCCGAAAACGGCGTCCTCCGCCTGCGGTAGAATGCCGCCGTGCCCTCCCCCCTCGCCGTTTCCGCATCTGGCGCGCTCCTTGGATTCATTCTCTTGTACTTTGCCTGGCGCGGCCGACGCATCGACGATCATCCCCTGTGCCGCCGCTGCCGTTTTGATCTGATCGGCCTTCCCGCCGGCGGCGACACATGTTCCGAATGCGGCGCGAATCTGAAGCGCCGCCGCGCCACCCGCATCGGCCACCGCCGCATCCGCCGCGGTTGGCTGCTCCTGGGCCTGTTGCTGATTTTGGCCAACGGCGGCTGGCTTTCGATCCGCGCTCACCAATTCGCCAGCCAAAACGATCTCAATCCCTACAAGCCCACCTGATGGCTGCTCGTCGAGGCCCGCAATCGGGGCAATCCCCAGCGCCAGGACAAAGCCCTTTCGCGTCTCACCGAATTGTGGCGAAGCAGGAAGCTCAGCCACGATCAGGCTTCTGAGGTGGTGCGCCTCATCCTGGCCGCTCAGGCCGATCCTAAGCGACAATGGTCTTGGCAGTGGCAGACCATTTTTGAGGATATGCACCAAAAGCAGATGGTCAGCGAAGTGGATTGGCAGAGTTACTGGCGGCAGGCGTATTCACTCGCGATTCAGGTTTCTGAGCGCAACAACCTGCTGCTGATTTCCATCAGTCGATCTCCCCAACCCAGGGCTTCGAGGTTCTCGTTTGAGACGACAATCGATCTGGAGAGCGTGAGGCTGGGGAAAACCAGGCTGTTTCCGCCTCCATTTCATTTCGAAGGGCTCGAATTGACCCAACTGCCCATCCAACTCCCATTGCCACCGCTGGAGGAGCTACAGGATGGGCCGCAAATCATCGATGCCGTCGTGGTTCTGCACTTTGTCCGCAGTATGTTCATCGAAGAGCAAGCGCCCAATGTCTCTATTCCATTGAAAACAACCTTTACATTGCAGCCCCGGGAGCACTGACGTTGGCGTTACGAATCGAATCCACACAATCAGCGCGGGTGCCAAG